>JAHEOB010000390.1 GCA_018610095.1 Halothece sp. MAG | reverse complement strand
TATCATCCTTTTTATTGATAAGGCGCACTTAGACGTTTCTTTACTTCGTTCAGAAACGGTGCGCGCTTGCAGCGGGCGAAAACAGCATGGCATCTTATCATCTCAGCGTTAAAGCCGGCGGGAAAGGCACAGCCGCTTCCCGATGGTTGATCTGACGCAGTAGGAACGTTGCCAATACGCCAAGCATCGCACAGGCGGTTGAAAGCATAAAGATATATCTATAACCGGTTTCGCCGTATTTATCCAGCCAATAGCCGGCCAATGAATAATAGAACGCATCTGGGGAGAACCCGATAAAGGAGGCAAAGCCAACAACCGAGCCGGTGGTTTTTATCGGAATTTTCGATTCCGCAACAGAGGCAAAATAGATACCGCGGAATGCAAATACTAACGAACTCAGCACCACCATATTCACCACCGTAAACCACATAAAGGCTTTATCTTTAGGGATCACAAGGAACATAGCACAGTTCACGGTCATGATAATAAAGCCTATAAACATCACGCTGATAGATGATCTGACTTTATTTGTCACTAACCCCGCCACCGGAGAAGCTACCATTTTGATTACATAGGTGCGGATAATCGACAGCGCCGTCACCATGGTAATCGGTACCAAATACACCTGTGACAGATACGGGCTGAGATACGTCAGGCTGGACAATACCACATAGGTGGAGAAAATAATCAGCCCAATCAGCCACGCTTTCAGCATGGTCACCACACTCATCATAGAACGGAATGTGGTTTTTTTTTCAGGCTCGCGGTTGTCCACAGTACTGCTGCGGTGCGCGATCAGGAAGAAAAGCAGTACGCCGCAGATCACAGAGGAACTCGAATAAAGCCAGACCACATAACGTAAGCCGATTGCCACCTCGACAAATTTGTCGAAGAAATAAAGACCAACAAACGAGATCAATGTACCGGACACACCCGATAACCCTTCGAAAAACCCGAATATCATCCCCTGCTCTTTCTCCTTTCCCTGCATCCGCACGACTTTGATTGAGGCCGCGAAGAAGGTCAGGATTGTTGTGATACCCCACAAAAAGTAGATTAGCAGGATCGTTTTATACGGTGGGAAAGTCGCAAACCAGAATCCCAGCGATCCGGACGCAATCAGTGAGAAGGTGATCAGGTTACGCAGAGAAAATCTGTCAGCGAACCAGCCACCTAAAAAGTAAGAAAACATGCCTGTCAGGCCATACAGACTGAACAGGTTACCGAACTCAATGTGTGTCAGCCCCAGCACATGTTGCATCGGATTATAGAATGAAGACTTCAGGTAAGTCAGGCTGTACAATGAGGTAGTGCCGAATGCCAGCAGAAAAAGAATCAGTATCCGTCTGACACTGAATTTATTTGCCATGTGATTTGCAATAATAATTATCCTTAACTGCACCTAGAAGCATTTTAAGTATATAATCACCAATGTAGTTTTTCTCACATATTGATGAATCACAGTAATTCTATTTTAGCCTCGTTGCGTGCAGCATTTGAGGCGTTTCTTTTTATACTATTCATTCCTTCATCGCCGAAAAGCATGTGTCTTGTTAATTGAACTACCACCCCCCTAAAGAGTGTGGATTCCTGTCGTCGGCGACATTTGCGCTCCATTACTAAAATCGAGTCGGTTTACATTGTCTCTTACAGGCGTTTAACGTGTTGGTAGTCCCTACCGCCACAATACCTAAGCTGCTAACCGTAACCCCTCTATGTGGATATCTATGTGGTTTGATTGAAATGTTTACAGTAAAGGTCAACACGCTCTAGGCTAGCTTATTTCCATGGATATGGATTTTGACCTTCCCATTTTTTGACTTCATCCTCGGCTTGTTCATACAAATAATCATATTTTTTCTGCAATACACCAATAAGTAGCTCCCTTTTACCGTCAATCATATTGATGTCATCATTGGTTAATTTACCCCATTTTTCAATAATTTTTCCTTTTAATATATGCCAACTTCCTTTTATCTGATGCTCCATTGGTACCTCCATCTAAATTGTTATATTATTGATTAGCTTATACTCGTTATACTTCAAGTTTCAAGTTGCAGGGTTGTTGACCATGGTGGTCTCACCAAGTCATAGAGTTTATCTATGCACCCTGCCTATCTTCGATTTTAAGCGTAATGTGACTTAGGCACTCATTTAAAAAATCTACTCAATGGGCTAAAATCACTTCTTTTCTACCGTAACTGATACCAGTGCCATAGATACCTCAAATCCGCCCGTATTTCGCCAGAATTTTCTCTAGCGTGGCTCGTTGTTTTTGAGTCAGCCATGTAAATGAGCCGTTAAGATCGTACTTGCTTTGCATATCGCTCAGGAATTTTGCTTCAAAACTAGTTAGCTGAATTTTTGCAGTTAGTGCATCGTGTAGTGTTGTTTTTAGCCCTTCATGAAGATGATTTTCAGGCGTTAAACTGATTGCCTTATCTTCTTTTTTTGATACTGGATCTTTTGCTAGCTCAGTCACAAGGTCAATTTGTTTATCTAATTCAACTTGAAATATCAGGGTGTCAGCAGGACGACCGCGCTTTTCTATTGCTAACTTTATGTTGCTGTAGGTATTCAAATCTTTACTTACAGGCTTTAGCACGTCTCGGTTCAAGATCTTAAATTCCTTATATTTTTTCTCGATCATCATCATGAATTTAAAATCATTAATGCTAATTTCAACATTTGCTTTGTGAGTTTTGCGTTGAGTTAATTCTTTTAGTATCCATTCGTAAACACGCATGGAATATTTATTTTCAAAGGCTTTGACGTGTTCCAGATTATATTTTATGAATTTTTTCAACTGAAACAAATAAGGCAATATATCTTCACTAAAAACCAAAGATAAGGATTGTGTTTCTCTGTCAAACTCAGCGTAATTTACCCACTGGAATATGCGCTTAGATATCCTTCCAGTTGGATAGATTATTTCTACGGTTCTTGTCATTAACTCACTAGTCGCTTTATTTAAGCGGTGATATGCATTATCTGGTGATAATTCCATCATCTTTGCATATTGCTGATAAGTGAAAGACACTGTTCTATCTGCTCTCGACGGGGTATCTAGCGTTGGATTTAATAGAGCAACGCAACATAATATCAATTTAGTTTCATGCTCTGTTAGGTCATAGCGACTAACTGCCAATTCATTTGCTTTGAACACAACAAGCTCAGACATCAATACCTCGGTTATATTGGAATAATTAATATCACCAATCATAAAGGTGATATTAATTTATAATCAATCACTTTTTTGTGTTTTTTGTGAATATTATGATTTTCGTATCACCTTTGAGGTTGATTTTATGATTTTCGTATCACCCTTTATGATTTTCGTATCACTTTTTTGTTTTTTTTGTGTTTAAAATCAACAAGATAAAAAAGCTAGAATAAAGAAAGAATAAAAGATAAAAAAGAATAGATCCCAGCCCTGTGGATAAATCAGAAAACAGCCGTCGATTTGCCGTAGTTAAAAGGATGTCGCAAACAAGGTTTGCTCCTTTTCAAAACAGACCTAAAACACCTCTGTAGCTCCCTCGCTTTGCTCGGGCAACTCGCTGCCCCTCTCTTTTGTCTCCGACCATCCAGCCACTGCGCCGCTGTTTTTTCCGTGTCATTGAGTTCGCTTCGCTCACGGCTCAATCAGGAAGGTGTTGACTGAGCTTCTGTGGCACGTTTTCAGCATTAGGTGGTAAATTCAATTATCGAGCCAATAAAACCTCACCACGGGCTTTCTGTGGCGTTTTAGAGGGTATTAACACCGTACTCTAATCTTCCTTTTTCTGATTGAGTAATACCTGCCCCTTCAATTTCCATTCTTCCCATTTGAGATTATCACGGGATAATTCATGCAAGCTGGCTAATGCGCCCAGTAGTTTCGCGGGGTCATCCACCGGCTTCCCCGTTTGACTATCCACCAATCCTGCCATAATGAGTAATCCGGCTGACTGATACAGGGCATGGTCACGGGCTTTACGGGTAGCTTTGGCTTCTGCACGTTTCTCAGCCTGAATAAGATTCATCACCTTTGTGCGGGCTTCCTGGGCTTTTTCT
>JAHEOB010000389.1 GCA_018610095.1 Halothece sp. MAG | reverse complement strand
TTCGGCGTTGAAGCGTGCTTCCCGAAAAGCTTGATAGGCTTCTTCTTGTGCCCTGCTGACGCGCTGGTTGGTCATCAGCTGCATCCAACTAGGTACCGCGATCGCGGATAGAATACCAATAATAACCACGGCAACGAGAACCTCTACCATTGTAAAGCCAGCGAAAGCAAATTTTTTTGAAATTTGGGTTTTAGAGAAATGCATCATGAGCCTTCTCGCTAAAAGATTGAACTACTATCTGGGATTTCTGTTGCGAACGCCTTGACTGAGGACTTCCGTTCTTAAAGTTGGTAAAAAGCCATCTTGAGGTGATGCCACACCTGCTTTTCCGAAAGAGTTGCCTTGCAAAAATAGAATGGATCTTCTGTTGATATTTCCTCGAGCCGCTGCCCCCGTACTAACGCAAGCATAGAAGTTTCTCATATCATTAGCATCATTACCATCATTAGTCCCAAAACCATAATTTGCTAGAGTTGCTTCTGACGGCGTGATTTGGTAGTTTGCAGGACAAGTAACATTATTGTTTCGGCTATTAATGTTGTTAAGAAGGCGATCGTCTACAAAGTCTGTAAGAATTTCAAAGTTAGCTTGCCCGTTACCAGTAGCGGCTGCGGGAGTAATGGGGGTGTTTCTACCTGGGGGAAACGGCCACTGACGATATCCAGTTCGAGGATCCTCTGGATCTATATAGCCATTAACTGGTGCACCAACATTATTGTATCTTGGCAGTTCGTAGCGAATAATACGAGCCAATCCTTCCCAAATGTTATTGGGATTCGCATTTCTCAAAAAATATACAATCAGTGTTGGCGTTTGACTTGAAACACAGGGAATGTTAACTGGATTGCCCTGGATATCTTGGATATCGTTTCCAATTGGGTTCGGACCACCTGTACAGTTAGCATTTAAAGCATTTGGTAAAGGCTCTAGCGTCCAAAATGCCAAAATAGGAACGGCATTGTTCGGTGTATTGGGAAGAAAATTATTGTTAGGATTGAAAATGCCAGAACAGTTAGGTGCAGTTCCATCCAAACATGCACCATCGTAAACGTGAACGGCCGATCTTAGGTCGTCTGCTATAAAGCTAAGTGCCGTTTGCATGTCTTGCTGGGTTTCCGTCATGACTTGTTCTCGTCGATTCGTCCTCAAAAGTTGGTTCATAAAACCCAGCAAGAGAGTCACCATAATGACAGCAATAATAGCTGCAACGAGAATTTCTATGACGGTTAAACCTGCCTGCCGACCTTGCCACGACTGTCTCCAGCGTATTTTCTGAAGAAGTTGAAGTAAAAATTTTTGCAAAAAATGCGATCGCTTGTTCATTTTGATGCGAGCTATCTTGACTTTGTCTTTCAAAAGATTGATGAAATCAACATATATCGATTCAATTGATAGGGGTAAGTGTCTACTCCATCAATCAAATAAGTTAGCGGGAAGGTTTTGAAGGTTATTGCGATACCATTGCAATGAACCAGCATTTTCGCTATAGACGACATTGGCATAAGTAACTGCCAAAGGTTGAATTCTTTGTGCACCCAAACCTTCTGTCGGTCCCAAAGAAGCTTCTAGCCTTCCGGGATTGTTGTTAAGATTGTTTGGGCACTGTTGAATGTTATTGTTTGTACTAGGATTGCATAGGTTGCCAAAGTTGCCTTGCGCTGCCCAAGCGTAAACGCGTACTCCTATGGGAAAGGCGACTACCTGACCATTATTATTCTGCTGCTGCAAGCTAGAACGGAAAATTTGAACGAAGAAATCAGGTTGACAGTCTCCATCAACATCTACTTGAAGTGCTTGGTTCCAAGCAGGCATGTTCGTAGTCGTAAAATTATTAAAATTATTACAGTTAGAGCTGGGAGAATCTAAGACATTCGGAAACAATCCACCAGGAGGAGGTACTAGCTCGGGATTGGCCTGGTTGGGATTCTGTCCCGGAAGCGCGTTGGGCCCGGAAGGTCCGTAGTTTCCTTCTCTAACGAGCCCTTGTACTCGGTCTACATATTTTTGGGCAAGGTTCATCGCTTGCTCGGCTTTTCGGTTTTGCACTCTTGTCGCTACAGCTAAAAAAATGGGTGGTGTCACCGTAGAAATCGCGATCGTCAGGACAATAATCGATACCAAGGATTCTAGGAGGGTAATTCCTTCTTGAGAATCTCGACGCTTGGCGATTTGGTTGGCAAGTCGCTGCTGAAATGTAGTTGTTTTATGTTTCATTTGAACCTCCTAGAAAAGGATAGGTAAACGATATGTCCTCATTTTTAGGATAGAGTGCAACGCCTCCTCTGTCCGCGATCTAAATCACGGGCAATTAATTGGGTTACCGTTGTTCGCTCTTGTTGCATTACACAGAAGGTTAACATAAGGATCGTTGCGATCTGGCTCGGCGTAATATTCATTGCGATCGCCAGCAGGAACGAATAAACGTTGGGCAATGGGTCCCGGTTGCGTTTGTGGTAAAGCTACGTCAAATCCCCACGAGCGGTTGGGCGCTAAGTAGTGCCAAAATCCTACACCTGCCTGTGGATTGTTTCCAGGCGCCCACGAATCGGCATCAAACTGACCTGTGGCATAGTTGCTGAAGTTCAATTGCAAAAAAGAGCCGGAGAATTCTAAATTTTTGTTCCACCAGTCTTCTAGAAAGCGCGGGAAGTTGTGCAAACCACCGTTACTTTGCTGGGCGCGAGGTGGTACAGCACCGCTTATGGTCATAGCATTCACGGTTTGGTTTTGAGCTGGCGTGAACGGATTGGTTTGGTTGAAGACATTACCGGCAGCACCAACGAGGAATGGATAGTAGTCACCACTGTAAGCTACGGGATTAGGAACACCCATATTATGGAGTGGTCTGGGGTTGTTGTTATTATCTGCAACGATTCGAATGGGTGAGCGTTGGTCTCCAGAAATTTCGCGCTCCCATTGGATGGGATTATTTCCAAACCGAGCCTGAGCCGGATTGGCATTTTGACCATTACCAATATTTTGGTTGAGGTAAGAGGTTATTGGATAGTTTGTATTGTTGTTGAAAGGTCCCCAATTAGTTTGTCCAGCACCTTGAGCAACACAACCATAGACATTTTGGGTTAGATTCAAAGCATTATTACCTACCACTGCCCTCAGTCGAGCTTGTAGATTGGGATTGTTAGAATTATTATCGCTTGCATTTGGTCGGTTAAAACCGGTAGCCAGGATGCCATCTTCAATGCTGCCATCGCAGAAGTTATCGGAAAGAATGGTGACGGCATCGCTTAGAATCTCGCCAACACGCCATTGGTCTGGATTATTACAGTTGTTCGTATTCCTTGGTGTAGCAAAGCAAAGATCTAGCTGGTTAACGGTATCGGAAACGCCATTCCCATCGCGATCGTAGAAGTTGTTCCAATTAGGCTGATTTAATAGTGTTTGGAATTCTTCTAGTGGATTGTTACCAGGATCTTGGTGTAAATTGAAGTCCCCCTGAATATATACGGGGTTATCCGAAATCAAAGATAAACCATTGGTAGGATCGTTATTACCAATATCGACAGCACCATCATTGTTTGCGTCTCTACGTAGGTCGGCGCCATTTTTGACTCGGAAACCATAAGGACGGCGATCGGGGTCTGGATAAAAGTCAACAGATTTCGGACTAATGCCAGTATTCGGATTTAATGGAGGATCGGTTTGAGTTGTACTATTGGCTGTGTTAGCGCATCCATTATTATTATTCATGTTTTGAGCTGTATTGCAGTTGGCACCACTGCTAGGTCGAGCTATTTCATCTTCACCTACGGCATCTTCTCGGAAGGCATAGATGATACCACCTATTGGAGGAGTCACGTTAGGACCGGCAGCCAGCCACGTGTCCCCATTACCAGCAGCAGTGGTAAATGGAGCGCCATTGACCAGGTTATTTATATTGGGACTATTGCGGAGCATATCGAGATCCATGTTGAGATTTCGAACGCTCATTTGCTCCCGACCGTTGAACAGCGCAGAATCCTTAAAGGCGACGCGATAAGTGTTGTTTCCTGCTGGCGTATTATGCTCTATTAGCTCCCATTCGTTGCAATTGGGGCTAGCTTGCTGACATTGACCAGGAATATTATTAGGATTTGCGACAAAAGGTAGTGCCCAGTTATTGTTTGTTGTGCTAGGTTGTGCTGGATTGTTTCCCGCACTAGCGGCAGGTGGATTTTTGGGCATCAACGCGATATCGGCTACGTCTTGATTGCTCATCTCCGAATAGAGATTGTTACCAGTATTTATGCCGGTTATGTAATTATCGTTTTGGCGATTATCGCTTACAGGAACATCGTTGTTAAAGCCACCACCAGTATTAGTAACATTGTTATTACCATTAAAGGTAAAGGTATTAAAGTTTGTTTCTCCGTGGTTGAAATTAGTGTTATTTCCATCGTAGTTATGCGGAAATATATAGAAAAGAGCCGGATATTTGACATCTCGCGAATCGTAGCTGCCATTCCCGTTTCTATCGGGAGGACATAAATCTCGCAAGTTCTGGGCATTAGTGCTAACCCATTGTTGAACATTATTATTTGTTACCCATGCATTGGCGGCATTGTTACCAAATGGACAAGTGTAGCCGTTTCCATTTCTACGATCTAATTTTATTTGTTCTTTTAATGCTATTAATCTTGCTTGTTGTGGGTTGTTTGCTCTTTGTATAGCTTGTTCTGGTAGACCTCCTATCCCCGGCGCTTGAGGAGGTCCTAAGCTATTACTTAAAGTAGTCAAAATGTTGTTATTTTGAGTGCCTGGGCGTGGATTATTATTGGTAGGGTAATCGAAAGCATTCAAATAGCTAATATTATATGCCAGCATTCCCAGCATGAATGAGGCACTTTGGATGGTGCTTTTATCGGCTATGCTGAGATTGCCATAGCCATTGTTATTCATTAAATTTAGGGCACGACGCAGATCCGAAAAATTCCCCCATTTGGTCATTAACGGATAG
>JAHEOB010000388.1 GCA_018610095.1 Halothece sp. MAG | reverse complement strand
TAAAGTGAGTTGAGCTGCATTCACATTCGTAAAATCAACACCGCTTCCTGTATTTGCACTAAAGTCCTGATCAAAATCGAAAAATATCTCATCCTGACTTGAAGAAAAACCGTTGATACTAGCAATGGAAGAATTATTGCCACTATCAGAAAAAAGTTCAACTGTCAGGTTACCGCTACCACTACTATCATTTTCAAATAGTAAACCACTGTTATCTCCCCCTGTACCGTCAGAATTGCCACCTTCTGTTACATCAGTAGGAGTAAAGCCTGCGCTAGCATCTAAACCTGAATTGCTATCACCGTCAAAGTTTAGAGTAATGGAGGCGGTTTGAGTATTTCCTGTATTTAGATTAAGGAAGCCATTAGGGAAAGCCTCGTTTCCTGTGGCATAGCTACCAATACTTCCTGTGTCTGGATTTTCTGAATAATTAGCGCCTCTAGTTCCCCCAAGAATAACGTTGCTTAAATTCTCATCTGATTCATTTACTGTTCCGCTATCACCGTCCCTATCTAATCTTTGATCAACATCGAACGTATCAAGAGCAATAATAGCCTTAGCTTCTCCTGCCCCGACTAAGGTGGCTGC
The DNA here is from genome assembly GCA_018610095.1 of Halothece sp. MAG. Lineage (GTDB taxonomy): Bacteria > Cyanobacteriota > Cyanobacteriia > Cyanobacteriales > Rubidibacteraceae > Halothece. The sequence continues at coordinate 6,020 of JAHEOB010000388.1, read as the reverse complement.
GGTTGTGGCACCGAGCAACCCTAATATCTTCATTCCTTTATATTTCATCGTGTTATATTCAATTAAAAATTATATTAGCTCATTGTTAATACGGATATATTACCTAGAGTGATTTCAATTTGTCAAGGGCTATAACCTTAATTACAACTATTTTGTTTGTAGAGAAAATTTTTCGTTGCCTCCCAGAAGGTGTATCAATTGCGTGATCGGGTAGTTCCCTATTCGGGCTTTTTTCTATACTGCGATTAGATTAAGCCGTTGACTTTAAACCAATGGAGAGATTGGGGAGGTAGGGCTAATATAGATAATTGATAATTAATTTAGCTAGCTTTTTGGGGGCTCAATTGAAAGTACCATCTGCTGGGAATTGGTTACGAAATGTTGATTTTACTTTTAATCAACGGCAGTCGTTTTTTATCCTGCTTAATTGGTTAGGGTATGTCATCTTGCTAGGTTCCATTGTGAATTATCTATGGATTATTTATCCACCGCAATTACTGAATCCTCAATGGGAACTCCAAACGATTAACCGTTTAGTGGATCATGCTTGGTTTTTACTCATCGCAGTGGTTTTAATTTTTCTTCCCACTCGGAGTTATATTCGCCGAATCGAATTAAGTGTTCTAAAAGGGTTACGCTGGGGCATTTTATTAATGGCAATCTTATTTATTTTAATGCTACCGCTAGGTCTGATTAATGCGCAGCGAATTGATCAAACTCAACAACGACAACTGGAATTACAACAACAAGCACAACTAGAACGATTAAGTAATTTAGAAAGAACCATTCGTGATGAAGGCATTTCCCAACAACAACTAGAACAATTACAACAGCAGTTTGCCCAAGATGAGTTAGCAGTGACAGAAGAGCAAGTCAAAACGGTTATTTTAGAGGGGATTCAACAAGAACGAGAAAATCTTCGAGAACAAGTACAACAAGCTAGACAAGAGCAAGTGGAACAATTAGTGCGTCGAACCTTACGTACTGAGATTGGGGGATTACTGATTGGCGTGTTTTTGATTCGTCTGTGGTTTCGTACCAACTGGGTAAAAACTTTGACATACCTCTTATATTATTCCTAACTGAATATTTCTAGCCGGTGTTGAATGATGAAAATTAATAGGTTCTTTCGTAATTTCTTCCGACGTGGGCGCAGACCAACTCCTTACCGCAGGCGCCGACTTCCACGTTTGCGATTTCCTAGACGTCCTTTGCGGAGAAGGGGAGTAACTCCCAGAAAACCCCTAAGACTACCTAGAATCAAACGACCCTCGATCAAAAATCCTTTTGCGCTACTTCCGTTTAATATTGAAAACCGCCAAGGCTTTTTCATTATTCTAAATTGGTTAGGATATGTTTTACTGTTTGCCTCTTTTGTTGACTATTTACTCATTATTTATCCTCCTGAATGGACTAACTCCGAGTGGCAATTACAAACATCCGGAGAAATGGTCAATCATGCCTGGATTTTACTGATTGCCATCATGTTAATTTATTTACCCACCCGCAGCCAAATTAGTCCCTTGGAACTGAATTTCCTCGGTTTATTTCGATGGGTAGCACTGTTAATGGCAATAATTTTTATTTTATTGATCCCAGTTGGGGTAATGAGCGCTCGGCAAGTTAATCGAGATGTTTTGCAAGAACTCCATTCCGAAAAAGAAAATCAACAAGAACAACTAGAACAGTTAGAACAGCAGGTTCGCACAGAACAAATTCCTCCAGAACAACTACAACGACTGGGAGAACAGCTTGATGTTAGTCAACCGAATCAGGACAATATTCGTACTGCCCTGCTAGAAGAAATTGAACAACAAAGAACACAACTGAAACAAGAAGTAAGCCAAACCCATAGTCAACGGTTTCAAGAACTGATTCAACAATTGATTCGGATCAGTATTGGGGCTTTTTTGATTGGTGTATTTTTAATTCGTCTTTGGTGGCAAACTCGTTGGGTACGCTCGATTAAGCAATCTTAAAATGCCGTTAAATTTGAAATGACAATCATTATTGCTGGGGAACGGAGTGGCGTTGGAAAAACAACTATTACCCTTGCCTTACTCTCTTTTTTATCCCGTCAACCGAAAACCGTGCAATCCTATAAGGTGGGGCCGGATTACATTGATCCCATGTTTCACACCCACGTCACGGGACGCAATTGTCGCAATTTAGATCCCGTGTTAACCTCTCCCGACTATGTCAAACACTCTTTTCTTCGTCATTGCCAAGGAGCAGATTATGCTGTCATTGAAGGGGTAATGGGATTATTTGATGGGGTGGGATTAGATACTTATGATTATGCCGCTACGGCTCATATTGCAAGAATTTTAGATGTTCCTGTACTCTTGGTATTAGATTGTGCTCGTTTATCAGGTTCGGTGGGCGCGATCGCGCAAGGCTATGCTAATTTTGATCCCCAAATTACCCTTGCAGGGGTCATCTTAAATCGTGTTGGCAGTGATCGTCACCTCACTTTACTAAAAAGAGGTCTAGAACCTTTAAATATTCCAATTTTAGGGGTTTTTCGTCGTCAGGAGCAAATCACGCTACGCCATCGGCATTTAGGATTAGTTCCCACCGCCGAAGTGGAAAATTTCTCGCAAATTCAGGAACAGTTGGCGGAAATGGCACAAGTTAGTTTCAATTGGGAACAGTTGTTGCCGTTGCTAAAGGCACCCCAACAGCAAGTTTCTCCCCTTTGGGAGCACCTCAAGCCCCAACCACCCGTGCGAATTGGGATAGCGCGCGATCGCGCCTTCAATTTTTATTATCAAGATAACTTAGATCTGCTAGAACATCTGGGAGCGGAACTCATCCCGTGGAGTCCCCTAAATGATACCTCACTTCCCCCTTCCCTTGACGCGCTCTATTTTGCAGGGGGATTCCCGGAAGTTTTTGCTCAAGTGTTAGCAGACAATCAAGCCATGCGTCACCATTTGCAAATGAGGCTACAATCAGGGCTTCCCACCTATGCTGAATGTGGGGGATTAATGTATTTGTGTCAACGTATTACCGATTTTGAACAAACCAGTTGGGAGATGGTGGGAATCATTCCAGCAACTGCGGTTATGGGAAAGCGATTAACCCTAGGCTATCGGCATGCTCAACCTCTCTCCAATCATCCCATCCTATCAACGGAAACCAGTCTTTGGGGACATGAATTCCATCGTTCCCAATTAGAACAAACACCCACTTCTCCTCTCTATCGGCTATCTGATTTATATGGCAATGAAACAGAGGAAGGATGGCAACTGGGAGCAGTTTATGCTTCTTATTTACATCTTCACTGGGGAAATTATCCGCAATTTGCTCAACAATTTCTTAAATTTGCTCGTCAAAACGCCCATTAAAGTAATTGTTGGAGAAATCGTATTTTCAAAGGAGGTGTGACATGAAATTTTTTCTCGATGAGGTGTTAGAAACTCATTTATCTGAAATCTTAGAGCATCTAACCCATATTGGTGCTACCTCCATCCCCATCTTGACATCAGAGTGTCGTCAACAATTGGTGCGTACGGCAGCCAACTTATCTTATCAACCCCAAGCCCAAGAAGTGGGAAAACGCGATCGCGTCGTAAGGCAGCAATTAGCTTCCTGCGAAGATTTCTCTCAAGCCCCATTATTTTTACAGCTACGAGATGTTTTTCAAAATCTGCTCACCCAATCTCTGGCAAAACTTTCCTTTGAGCCTTTTTTATATCCCATTGATTTGAATAGCATGGTGTTGCAATTCTATCCACCGCATTCTATTGGCATTACACCCCACCGCGATGGAAAACGTTATAAAAATTTAGTCTGTATTTTTATTTTGGAAGGAAAGGGAAAATTTGCGGTTTGCAGCGATCGCGCTGGCAACAATCCCATTGAAATTGATGCTTCTGCTGGGAATGTTTTATTAATGAGAGCGCCGGGATTTTTAGGGATTGATCACTCCTTAGCTCAACGAGAGGAAATTCGCCCTTTTCATTTGATTAGGGATATTACGACTCAGCGCTATAGCTTTGCGTTGCGACAAAAAGTTAATTAAAAAATCGGGATGGCGGGATTCGAACCCACGACCCCTTCGTCCCGAACGAAGTGCGCTACCAAACTGCGCTACATCCCGACGCTTAATTTTCTAGTCAAAATTTTATCACAGCATTGATAGCGTTGCTAATTGAGCCAAGTTACGATTAGAAAATGTACCCCTTGAGTTGGAGTGAGTATAGCGTGACGGTAAAACCTGATTGGTTAAGAGTCAAAGCCCCTCAATTTGAGCGCGTGGGAAAGGTCAAAGAAACCTTACGCGGGCTACAATTAAATACCGTTTGTGAAGAAGCTTCTTGTCCGAATATCGGTGAATGTTTCTCTAAGGGAACCGCTACATTTTTAATCATGGGACCCACTTGTACCCGTGCTTGTCCCTATTGTGATATTGATTTTGAGAAAAAACCACAAGCTTTAGATCCCACTGAGCCTTGGCGTTTGGCGGATGCGGTTCAGCAAATGGGCTTAAATCATGTGGTAATCACCTCTGTTAATCGGGATGATTTAGAGGATGGCGGTGCATCCCACTTTGTACATTGCATTGAGGAAGTACGGCGGGTTTCTCCTCAGACGACGATTGAAGTGTTAATTCCCGATCTCTGTGGTGATTGGGAGGCTCTAGAAACCATTGTGAATGCTGAGCCTGAGGTGTTGAATCATAATGTGGAAACCATTCCTCGTTTATATCGTCGCGTTCGCCCTCAAGCCGATTATTCGCGATCGCTGCAATTATTACAACGCACTCGAGAATTAGCGCCTTGGATTTATACGAAATCAGGCTTAATGGTGGGTTGGGATGAAACGGAAGCAGAAGTCAAAGCCGTTATGGATGATCTGCGAGAAGTCGATTGCGATATTGTCACGATTGGACAATATTTACAACCCACTGCCAAACATTTAGGGGTGAAACAGTTTGTTACGCCAGAAACGTTTGAAAATTGGCGTGAATATGGTGAATCCATTGGTTTCTTACAAGTGGTTTCTTCGCCTCTAACTCGCAGTTCCTATCATGCGGAACAAGTACAAGAGTTAATGAAGCATTATCCGCGATCTAAGGATTAGTTTATCTACAGCGCGATCGCGCCTCTCATTACTTTGCGATCGCGCAATCATTAATTTCGGTTAAGCTCACTCAGGTTTTATCGACAAATTCTAGAATATTCTGTAACATTGTATACAGAATTAAGAAAAAACGTATTGCAAAAAACGTTTACTAAGTAAGGATCAAACCATGACTGCTGAATTAACTCACCAAAAACCTCAAGTAAAATGGTGTGCCACTGCTTTAGATAAACAAGGTAATATTAATCCGCCGAAAGTTGAATCCCATACTTGGGTAGAATTATTAGAAGAATTGAATCCCCTGTGCCATCATGAGGCATTGTTACTCTGTCAAGAATCCGATACGGAATGGGTTGCTTGGATTCCTGATCACGGCGAAGCAACGTTAAGCGTCGATCAATTCTGCTATCCAGTTAATTAGTTGATTTAAACACTGCGTTCCTCCCGTGTCTATGACTCACAGCATTAAGTTAGATCAGTTTTTGAAATTTCAGGGAGTTGCCCAAACGGGAGGAGAAGCCAAGATGATGATCTGGGAAGAATACGTTTTAGTTAACGATGAAATTGAAACGCGCCGAGGTCGAAAATTAGTCAACGGCGATCGCGTTACGGTTGCGGGAGAGACTTATATTGTTGATCTCGGTTAAATTCGTTCTAAGACGCCAACACTTTCTAAATGCTTGGTTTGGGGAAATAAGTCAAGCCCAACCACATCTTGTAACTGATAAGTGTCGCGACACAACTGTTTTAGATTACGGGCAAAACTTTCAGGACTACAACTAACATAAACTAATTGTTGCGGTGGATAGCGTAAAATCTGTTTTAGCACTTTTTTGGGGAGTCCACTGCGTGGCGGATCAGCAATTAAACTGGATTTTTCCCAAGGGAGATTAGCGAGAAAATCGGATAAGTGATCGTCGGTTTTGCCATGG
>JAHEOB010000387.1 GCA_018610095.1 Halothece sp. MAG | reverse complement strand
AGTTGTAATGACGATCAAGGTAACTTTGCTATACTAGATGTGAGTTACTTAATAGGTCTCTCTATTCAATTTATCAAAACTGTTTTAAAAAATCATTGTTTTTTTATTTACAGTTAACGATTTTACAAGAATGACATGGAACAGCAAAAAATCGCTAATCTGAACTTGGTTAAATTAAATCAATTATTACATGAAATTGTTAATTATTCTCAGAAACAATTTACTGGTCGCCTAACCATTAATACGCCACAAGACTATCAATGGTACTTATACTTTGGAATGGGTCGCTTTTTATGGGCAAGTGGAGGAGAACATCCGCGTCGCCGTTGGCGTCGGCAGTTAGCGCGGGGATGCCAAAAGAATAATTTTAAATCTCATTATTCGGAAGAGCATTTGCGAGAAGGGGATCATTATGAATGTTGGGATTTTCATTTATTATTAGCCCTCCATAAACGAAAAATTTTGAGTGCCGACCAAGTCAAAGCGGTGATGAAAGGCATTCTTTCAGAAGTATTATTTGATATTTACCGTCAAGGATTTGCCTTATGTACCAGTGAACAAGCTTATCCCGATAAACCCAATCACTGTGGCAGACAAGTCTTTATTCCTGAGTGGCATTCTGGTCTCCGTCCTTCTCAGGAAATGGTTATTCCTCCTAGTTGGGGCATGGATAGCAAACAGTATTTGGGATTGACGCAAAAATATTGGCGACAGTGGCAACAGGCGGGGTTAAGCCATATTTCTCCTGATCAGGCCCCTTGCTTATTACGTTTAAATCAGCTACAACAACAAGTTTCCTCTGCCGTCTATAATAATTTAGTAACACTGATTACAGGCGATCGCAGCTTACGGGATTTAGGGGTATTAATGAACAAAGATACCCTGCAAATTGTGCGATCGCTGCATCCCTACATTCACCAAGATTTAATTTCTTTAGAAGTCATTTCCGATTTACCGGCACCAACGGCGCAACGAGAGACAACGTCAAAGAAAGAAAAATTACAGCGACGGGCCGACGATGAAAAAGTTTCTCAAAATGATACACCAACTACCTCAGAGCGTTCTCAACAATCTCCTTTAGTTGCCTTTGTTGATGATAGTGAACAAAGTCGCCAAATTATGGAGCAAATTCTCACCAATGGTGGCTATCAATTTCTGGGAATTGGTGATTCTGTGGAAGCGATTCCCTTACTAGTGGAGAAGCAACCGCAACTGATTTTCCTCGACTTGATTATGCCCGATGTAAGTGGTTACGAACTGTGTAGTCAGATTCGTAAAATCTCCTCGCTTCGAGAAGTGCCTGTTGTCATTGTAACAGGCAATGATGGAATCGTGGATCGCATGCGGGCGAAAGTTGTGGGAGCCAACAATTTTATTGCTAAGCCTGTTGATCGCTCTAAAGTTTTAACCTTAACCTTACAATACACGCAACCCACAACCGCTTAACGGTGTCGGGAATGGGAAGCCAGTTTATCAGCCCAGCGTGTGGTTTCAGGAAGACGGTATTTGGGAGTACAAGCCAGGGTGAATTCAAGGGCACTGTTTAAGCTGATACGGTGTCCCAAGGAGACATAAATCGGTTTGACGTGGCTGCGCGATCGTAGAACGGCTCCAATGACCTCTCCCTGATGCCATAGCGATCGCCATGCCCCTTTTTCGGCAGGAAGTTGTTGATGCGTGCCAACCAAGCGAGATTTCGCAACGCCAATGGTGGGCAAATCCATTAATACTCCTAAATGAGAGGCAATGCCTAATCGTCGCGGATGGGCAATCCCTTGTCCATCACAAAAAATCAGATCAGGGGAAATGTGGAGTTTTTCTAGGGCTTGCACAATAGCAGGAATTTCTCGAAATGAGAGTAACCCTGGGATATAGGGAAACCGTGTTGGCACTTGCGCGATCGCTTGATCCCGTTTTTCTAATTGCGGGAAACTTAGCACCACCACTGCTGCTTGGGTGATCCGAAAATGGTCTTGGAAGCCCACATCCACACCAGCCACCGTTTCAATGGGTTGGGAAAAGTAATCTTCAGTGATGAGATGAGCAGATAATTCTTGTTGTAGGGCGATCGCGCGATCGGGCTGTTGAACCAGAAGCGTTTGCTCATAAAACTGAGCATTGGGAATTGGCATTGCTAATTCCTTAAACCTCTTATCCCAGGGAAGCCGCTTTTCGAGGTATCATTTTTTCCCAGACATGGCAATTTGTTTTTCTGGGAGTTGGGTATATTGCGAGACAATTTTACGGAAATCCTCCCCTTCAATGGTTTCTTCATAAAGGAGGATATCAACAATATGATCCATTAAATCCCGATTTTCGCGAATAATTTTGCGCGCTCTTTCATAACAACTAAACGCGATCGCGCGCACTTGTTCATCAATTTTGGTCGCAACTTCCTCGGAATAGCCATTGCGATTTTTCATATCGCCACCGCCGAGGAAAACATCCTCACTATTGTGATCTTCACTTTCTAAGGCTAAGGGTCCCAAATCTGACATCCCATAATGAGTCACCATTTCTCGGGCTAAGTTGGACACCACTTTTAAATCATTTTGCGCCCCAGCCGTTACTTCGGCATCTCCAAAGATTTCCATTTCCGCAGCACGTCCGCCTAAGGTAATGGTAATCCGATCAATGAGCCAAGCACGGCTATATAATCCACTATCCACCATATCCTCATCAAAACTTTGTTGGGCAAATCCGCCAACGCCACCGGAACGAGGAATAATGGTTACCTTATTTAAAGGATCAGAATGTTCCAGTAACGTCATTAACAGGGCGTGTCCTGTTTCATGGTAGGCAATGAGGCGTTTTTTCTTGCTATCCAATAACGGATTCAAGGTTAACCCAATGGTAATGCGATCCAAGGCATCATCAATGTCTAAGGGAGTAATCATGGGTTTTAAGCGACGAACCGTTAAAATAGCCGCTTCGTTGAGAAGATTGGCTAAATCGGCGCCTGCCAGTCCTGGGGTTTTCCGTGCCACTGCTTCTAAAGACACTTCTGGGGCAAGTTTTTTATCTTTAGCATGAACTTGTAAAATTTGTAAGCGACCATTATAACTGGGTAAATCCACTCTCACTTGTCGATCAAATCGCCCTGGACGCATTAAGGCCGGGTCTAACACATCAGGACGGTTAGTGGCTGCAATGACAATAATGCCCGTATTTTCTTCAAATCCATCCAGTTCGGTTAACAATTGATTCAGAGTTTGTTCTCGTTCGTCATTACCACCGCCAATGCCTGCTCCTCGTTTGCGTCCCACCGCATCAATTTCGTCAATAAACACTAAACAGGGGGCATTTTCTTTCGCTTTTTTGAACAAGTCTCGCACTCGGGAAGCTCCCACCCCCACAAACATTTCCACAAATTCGGAACCTGATAAACTATAAAAGGGAACACCGGCTTCTCCTGCCACTGCCTTTGCCAGTAGGGTTTTTCCAGTGCCGGGAGAACCAACCATTAACATCCCTTTGGGAACTTTTGCCCCAACGGCTGTAAAACGTTCGGTTTCTTTGAGAAATGAGACGACTTCTTGCAGTTCTTCTTTGGCTTCATCAATCCCAGCGACATCATCAAATGAAATCCCCGTTTTAGCTTCCACATGATAACGAGCCCGAGATTTACTAAAATTCATGGTTTGCCCTGAATTTTTAGCGGAGCGACGGATAATCAGGGCTAGTCCTGCCACTAACACCACAATGAGTACCACATTGGCGATAATTCCAAATTGTCGGGCACTATTGTTGGAGGTTCCGACATCCACTGGAATGTTATTGTCCCGTAACTGACGAATGAGTTGCCCCTGTTGTTCCCATAAGTGCACCTGCTTAGTTTTCTGATTAGGCAAGGTTACTGTAGCGGTATTTTTGCGAGTATCAATTATAACCTTGTCAATTGTTCCTTGTTCAATTTTTTCTAGAAATTGGTTGTAACAGAGTTGTTTGTCGTCCTTTTGACAGGGGAGTTGGGAATCATTTTTGGCTAGGCTAGGGGAAGCAACGAAAACACTTTGTAACACCATCCAACTAGTTGCTAAGGAAACAACGGAACGGGAGAAAAGTTTGCGTGGGAGTTGAGAGCCTAGTAATTTAGTCATTGTTGGTCTATTTTGGGCGTCCGCTATTGGGCTTGGATCGTTGTATGATGCTTATCTCGATTAAATAGGATTCTGGGATTAGCT
>JAHEOB010000386.1 GCA_018610095.1 Halothece sp. MAG | reverse complement strand
AGTTTCGTTGGAGACTGAGCCTAGCAACCCTCAACAACAATCGTTGTTTGAGTGGATGGAGGAATAGGTAACTGGTTCTCCCGAATCCCCCTTATAGCGCGAAGCGTTTAACGAGGGAGGAGGTCAATATACTTAACATAACGTATAATCTTAAATTTTGATGGCGCGATCGTCAATCAATTACAGCACTATCCATTTTTAAGCAATGGAGAACGAAAATGATGCAAATTAAAGCAAATTCACTATTCTCACAAGTTATCAATCGTTCCCCTTATCTGAAAAAATTTTTGCCCACAGATGATTCCGAAGTGGTGTGGGAACCTGAATATCACCCACAGTTTCTCAGCCATGTGACTAACGTCTTTGCTGATGGCACAGTCAATTTGCGATTAGTTGTCTATATTCCCAATGGAGACAAAGATCCCAGTCAATTTCAAGTGGAAGTAACAGTGGTAGGAAGCGAGAATTGGCAACCGCTCAATCCCCCTGATGAACAACATCCCTATTGGTGGCTGGATTGGGAAAGGGTGGCAGAGGGAACGGAGTTACAATTTCGCTATCAAAAAGCAGGGGAACCATGGCAACCTATTGCCCCTTTAAATGAATTAGCCAATCGCTACGAACGGATTTATGTTCCCTCGCTAGCTTACCAGTGGGAAAATGAACCCCCAACCCCTAACCATGGTCGAGTGTTGATGGAAACCACTCTGGAAGGATTACTGGCGAGTTACAAAAATGGGAAATATGCCCCCAATAATTTAGAAGAAGGCTTAGCCAATCAATCCATTGCCAGTCGAATTTTAAAAACAGATATTCCCGGTTGCTTAGCAGAGTTGGGAATTGATGAAATTATGACGCCTGTGGGGGCTTCGGTTGCCAATCGGAGTGATCTCAATCCCAAATATAATTATTTAACTTATAACTTTGTGGAATTGGATTGGCAAATTGGTTCTCCTCAAGCGTTTAAAGCCTTGGTGGATCAATTTTATGGCGAAGGGATAACGCTCATTCCTGATCTCATTTTTGCCCATCAAGTGTATCAGCCCTTCCCTGGATCATTAGATCAAATTGAAGGATTAAACAGTAGTTTTGTGGATCATCAAGCCTATCTGTTTCGGGATTATGGCACTTGGATGTTAAATCTTGCCAATCCTGAAATTCGACGGATGTTGGTGGAAAAGATTGTTTGTTTTGTGAAAAAATACCACCTGCAAGTGCTTCGGATTGACTATATTGATGGGTTAGTGCTGCAATATAGTAATCGTGATAAGAATCATGCAGAACAGTTTTTACGGGAATTAAAAGCAGAGTTGCGAGAGGCTTGCCCTAATGTGATAACCCTTGGGGAAACCTTTGAAGTATCGGATCATGAGGTGGTTCAAGATTTTATTGATGTGTTTTATGCCCCCATGGGCTTTTCCATTGTGGAGGAACTGTATAAGCCTGCCAAGAAACGAGACGATCATCTGTCTCCTGATGTCGGCGCGATCGCGAATCATATCCGAGAGGTCGTCAAATCAGGTCGTCAAGAAGCCTTTTATGCCCAACTCCACGATGAAACTTGGTTCTGTCCTCATATTTTAGCGGGTCGCCCCCATGTTGATTGGGCATTTGGTGGGCATCCAGCACAATTAGCGAAAAATCAAGGGGATGAATTAGTGCATCTAGGGGCGTTAGACTCCCATCATCTGTTGGATTATGTTCGGCGCACGGTGCGTAATGCAGAAGCGCTGACCATGTTTATGGCGAAGTTGCGCTATATGTTTACCCCTGGGGTGGACTCGTTGAGTTTAGGAGCATTGGATAATCAACAGCAGTGGAAATTTAGTTGGGAACAGGTGAGTGCGGAACAATTTGAGATTTGGCAGCAAACGGGATTATCCCGTCGAACCATTTACCATTTCCATGAACAACATCGTGGTGACATGATCCAACTCCGCCAAATCTTCCGTCACTACACGAAATTGGATGAAAATTATCAACCCCAAGTTTTTCCTGAGATGCACCACTGTAATGAAATGGCTTCGCTATTAAGTCTGTTTCGTCGAAGTTATTTCAGTAAGGAAGAATCGTTGTTGATTGTGTTTAATTTGGGAACGCAAACCTTCCAAGGGGAACAAATTTACGAATTACCTGCCCCAGAAGGATTTATTGGTCAATGGGAAGTGCTATTTGATGGGGAAGCCTTTAGCGCGCGATCGCGCAGTGAGTTACAACAATTTCAAACCAGTGACGCTTATCAAGAGGGAACCATCTTAGATACCATTCGCGGTTCCTATTCCAATAATCCCCATATTATTCCTTTAACGATTGGTGCCAGAACTCTCATTATCTTGAAATATCACCAAGATCATTCTTAACTGAAGCGCCGTAAGTCCCACACTGTATTTGAAAAATCAGCGCTGGGATATAAGGCGCATTAGCGAGGTAGCCAATTCCTGTGATTTGCGCTATATCTTAAAAATGATTTGATTTGCACAACGTTTTGCTCTAAAATCTAGCTGAAACTGCTGTAAGGTGAGCAAACAGGGTAAATTATTTTTGAACAATAAGTACCCAGGGACGCTGGGGGCAAGAAATTGTCTGTCAAGTCGATCTGCCGGGGATGGTGTGCCATCCAGGTAAGCCATCCAGGTAAAAGGCGTAGGGCAGAAATGCTTTATCGCGAGGTAAACAAGCCCATACTGTATTGCTTGCAATCAGTGTGGGAGAACGTCACTCCCAAGCAAAAAGCCCCCTTTTTCGGTGGGGGCTACCTTGGTATCACTTTGTGTATATAACACAATTGTTATCACTAGTTATTAACGCTACAACAATTTAGCTAGAAGCAACTGAGCTGCGATCATAGGAGTCACGGAAGCTAGGATTGGGTTTGCCTTGGATATGACCCCAATATTGGGCACTATCAACATCCATGCCAATTTCAGAGGCAGCACGGCCTAACATAGACTGTTGACGATTTTTAATCATTCTGTGGTGACGAGTCATGAGAGCACGAGCTTGTTGTTCGGTAGACATGTGAAACCTCCTAAACGTTCTTACTGTCTTTTCTTTCATTAATCAATATAACACAAAATTCTGTATCTTTTGTTACAAAATGAGCTTATTAGAAGTAAAGATTTATTAAAAGAAGCGGTTTGCTCCGTTACTTCCTCAGTCCCATCTCACCCGCTCAGAAAGTGTTATAGTAACGGGAAATAGTCTTGAACTGTTTCTAGAGGAGAGGCTTATGGACGACAATGCGGTGATTGATGTTCGTAACCTGACAATTGAATTTTTCCCCGAAGAACAACACCTAGTGGCTGTCAATGGCATTGATTTCCAAATTCCGCAAGGGCAAACCTTAGGATTAGTCGGTGAGTCTGGTTCGGGAAAGTCAGTCACCGCATTAGCATTAATGGGCTTAATTCCTTATCCGGGAAAAATTAGCAGTGGCGAGATTGATTTCCGTAGTCGTTCTAGCAATCAAGCTGTGGATTTGCTAGCCCTTTCAGAAGCACAATGGCGCACCTATCGCGGTGGCAAAATGGCGATGATTTTCCAAGAGCCCATGAGTTCTCTCAATCCAGTCTATAACGTTGGCTTTCAAATTACGGAAGCCATTCAACAACATCAAGGGGTTTCTGCCAGTGAAGCGCGACGCCAAGCCATCGCAAGGTTACAAGAGGTGCAATTAATTCCCTCTGATGAACAGTTACGGGAAGCAGTGTTACAAAAAAATGATCGTTACTCGGAAAGGGAAATCAATCATCAAATTAATGAACAAAAACATGCCTTTCTGCAACGATATCCCCATCAATTGTCAGGGGGGCAGTTACAACGGGTCATGATCGCGATCGCGATTTCTTGTAATCCTGACTTATTAATCGCTGATGAACCCACCACCGCCCTCGATGTAACCGTTCAGAAAACGATATTAGACCTGTTGCGGGAATTATGTCGTGCCCGAGGAATGTCGATGTTATTTATCACCCATGATTTGGGTGTAGTCGCAGAAACTGCCGATCAAGTCGCTGTCATGTATGAGGGAGAGATTGTGGAATCAGGAGAGATTCGCACCATTTTCACCAATCCACAGCACCCTTACACGAAAGGTTTACTCGCTTGTCGTCCTCGTTTAGATTACTCCTTAGAGTATCTGCCCACCATTGATGATTTTATGACCAAAGGGCGAGAGGTGATTCCGCAACCCCAGCAAGTTGAAATGAGCTCTGAACCCTCTCAACAGGATGGGGAGCAATCTCTCTGGGAAGACAGTAGCCTCAATAGTGCCCCCTTATTAACCACCCATTATTTAAAAGTTGGATTTCCCTTAAGAGGAATGTTTGGAATAACTCAAGATTATTTCATGGCAGTTGATGGGGTTTCCTTTACTGTTTATCGCGGTGAAACCTTAGGCTTAGTGGGAGAATCTGGGTGTGGCAAGTCAACATTAGCGCGAACTTTATTAAGGTTGCTGGACCCCTTAGAAGGGCAAATCTATTTTAATGGCGAAAATATTACAAACTGGCAAGGAAAACGGTTGCGTAATCTCCGTCGTCAAATGCAAATTGTTTTTCAAAATCCCTATAATTCCCTTAATCCTCGCCTCACGATTGGGGAAACCATTATGGAACCACTCAGCATTCATAAGCGCTATCAAACCAACCGTGAACGTAAGCAACGAGTAGCATATCTGTTAGAGAGAGTGGGATTAAATCCTAATGATGTTAAACGTTATCCCCATGAGTTTTCAGGGGGACAACGTCAGCGCATTTGTGTTGCCCGTGCCCTTGCCCTAAATCCACAATTTATCATTTGTGATGAATCGGTTTCTGCCTTAGATGTGTCAGTTCAAGCACAGGTTTTAAACTTACTAAAAGAATTACAACAGGAATTTGAGTTAACCTATATTTTCATTTCCCATGACTTGAGTGTGGTGAAATTTATCAGCGATCGCGTTATGGTAATGAACCAAGGTAAAATTGAAGAAATTGGTACTGCCGAAAGGATTTATCAAGCCCCAGAAAAAGATTACACTCGCAAATTAATTGATGCCATTCCCACCATTGAAAAGCAATTTTTAGTGAACCCCTAATCCTAGAGAGACTATGACACAGGCAACCATTCAAACCCTTTCCGCAGCATGGATTACTAAAGATGCCTTTGCCCCCTACGGAGATTTAGTTTTACCATCTCAAGATGGTCAATCTCATGATCAAACTGAGGCACAACTAGATTTAAGCCAAGGACAACCAAGATTTTATATTATGCAATTAAAACGGCGGGGAAGACAATTTCATCGCATTGCCCGCCATCAATTGTGTACCCAATGTTTAGGTTCATTAGAAGGAAAAACGTGGCTATTAGCAGTGGCACCTCCCAGTGAGTCCTCTAAACCGAATACGGAACAATTAAAAGCATTTCAAATCCCTGGTAATTGTTTTGTGAAACTCCATAAAGGAACGTGGCACGCAGGTCCTTATTTTGAGGAGGATGTCATTAATTTCTATAACTTAGAATTAACGGATACTAATGAAGTGGATCATTTCAGTTATGATTTTTTAGAACAGGAAAATTTGATTTGGGAAATTCTCACTTAGTATGAAATGAAACAACATTATAAATGTCACATTTATTAGAAAAAATTTACGTGGATACCACTGATTGGGTGCGGACTCGCAACGCAACTGATCATCGCTCGGTCTATTTTATCTGGGAAGGAAGTATCCATGCCATGTGCCCCAATGAAAAAGCTCAACATCTGTTTGACTGTATTGGGCTTAATGTTAGTCGCTGTATAAAAAAAGATAACCAAACTTGGGATTTTCTATCACGGGAATTAAACTTCTATCTGGATTCAGAAACAGGGGAACTGATTCATCAGTGGCATAATCCCTGGACAGAACAAACCCTTCCTGTGATTCATGTTGCGAACCGTTATGTTAGTGGTGAATTTAAAGGTCAATTCCCTGCCTATTATTACAATGGCACTCTAACCTTTAAGTTTGATTTATTTCCCACTTATCCCAATCCCTTAGCAGATTATGAGGAATACAGCCCAGAACCCACCTATCAAGCTGCTGAATTATTTGAATTACGAGT
>JAHEOB010000385.1 GCA_018610095.1 Halothece sp. MAG | reverse complement strand
TCAAGTCCAACTAAAAGGAAATCGAATCTATCTTCCTAAAATTGGATGGATGACCTTCTTTAAGTCTCGCCCCTTCCCTGAAGGGTTTGCTTTTTTAAGCGTAACCGTAAGGAAAAAAGCAGATGGGTGGTATATTTCCATGGGATTAGAGAACAAAGATGTCCCTCAGTCTTCTCCTAAAACAATGCAAGAAGTTACAAGTTTAGTTGCAGGGGATTTAGGCTCAAATAAACTCTTAGCCTTAAGTAATGGGGAGCAAATCACCAATCCCCAATTCGAGAAACGATTAGAGCGAACTAAAACCATTCGACAAAGACGAGCTAGCCGCAAAAAAAGAGGTTCTAAGAATCAAAAAAAAGCCTATCAAGAATTAGCTAAATTAGACCAAAAAATTGCGGGTCAAAGAACAGACTATCAATGGAAAGTGGCTAACCATTTAGTTAAATTAGCAGATGTCATTGTTTTAGAAGATTTGAAGATCAAGGGGATGATTAAAAGATGTCAACCTAAAAAAGATGATCATGGCAACTATATCAAAAATGGTCAGTCTGCTAAAAAAGCATTAAACCGTTTAATTAGAGATTGTGCGTGGGGAGAACTTAAACTAAAAATACAGTCGGTAGCTGAAAAGTTTGGCTGTATTGTAGTCGAGGTTAACCCCCAACACAGCTCGCAACAATGCTGCTGTTGTGGACATACTGATAAGGAAAACCGAAAAGGTGAAAAGTTTGCTTGTACCAATTGTGGACATCTTGCTGATGCTGACCATCAAGCAGCGGTTAATCTTGCCAAAAGAGGAATGGAACAATTAAATCTTAGTTTGTCTAAGCTACTGGGAGTCACTCAGAAAGTTACGGCTAACTCTGAACTAACAGAGGATACCAAAAATGGTAAGGAGACATCAGTGTCCTTAGAGACTGAGCTTGAGCTTCCCTAAACAACAATCGTTGTTTGAGTGGATGGAGGAGCAGGTGACTGATTCTCCCGAATCCCCCGTTATAGCGTCAGCTTAACGGGGGAGGAGGTCAAGAACCGTTAAAATAGGCACAAACAAATTTCTGCACTCCGTTTAAATTGACTCAACAGAGGCAGGCTTAATTAGAGTTATCAATCCATCTAATTAGGGCATCTCAATCTAACTGACATTAAAGGAGCGCTTAACGCGACCATGACAGATATTAAACTTACAACGAGTCAGGATGAGCTCAAAACCAACGACTTACTCACCCCACAAGAACCCCTTGATGAATTACTATCCCCCTTAGAAGAGACGGAGGGGTCACAAACCCAATTCGTGGAAGTAGAGATTTCTCAACAAGAGAGTGAGGATGATGCCGAACCGTCTCAAGAAGCCACCAAAATCACTGAAGACACGGTTGGGGCGTTTTTTAAAGAAATGGCTCGTTATCCGCTTCTCAAACCCGATGAGGAAATTGAGTTAGCCAAGCAAGTCAAATTTGTTGCGGATGTGGAAAATAAACGACAAGAATTAATAGAGGCTTTGGGAACAACCCCTAGCAAAGAAGAATTGGCGACAGCCTTTTCCTTAGATGCCCAACAATTAGATCAGCAATTATATCAAGGGCGGATGGCAAAACGGCGTATGATCCGCTCCAATTTACGGTTGGTGGTATCCATTGCGAAACGTTACCTGAATCGAGGGGTGCCCTTCCTAGATTTAATTCAAGAAGGCGCGATCGGGCTAAATCGTGCAGCCGAAAAGTTCGATCCCAACAAAGGCTATAAATTTTCTACTTATGCCTATTGGTGGATTCGTCAAGCCATTACTCGTACCATTGCTAATGATGCCAGAACCATTCGCTTGCCCATTCATATTGTTGAAAAACTTAACAAACTGAAAAAGGCTCAGCGTGACTTAAAGCAAGAATTAAAACGTGATCCCACTGAAGAAGAATTAGCGCAATCCCTAGAAGTTTCGCCATCACAATTACGTCAACTATTACAATTGCGTCGGCAGTCACTTTCCCTGAATCATCGTGTCGGTAAAGGGGAAGACACCGAATTATTAGAATTACTGGAAGATCATGAAATGAGACTTCCTGAGGATCAAATGAATGAAACCATGATGAATCAGGAACTGTCAGATGTTTTGAGTGATGTATTAAGCCAACGGGAAAAAGATGTGATTTCGATGCGCTTTGGTTTAAATGCCAGTCAACCTTACACGCTAGAAGAAGTCGGAAGTATGTTTAATTTATCTCGAGAACGAGTCCGCCAAATTCAAAGTAAGGCAATGCGCAAATTACGTCGCCCTCAAGTCGCTCGTCGCTTAAAAGGATGGCTTTAAAATTAAGTTATTAAATGTTTCAGGATCAAAAAAGGGATGCTTTTACGATTCGCTTTGCTACACCTGAGGATGTTCCTGCCATTATGGAACTTATTAAGGCTTTAGCTGCCTATGAAAACCTAGCAGATGCAGTAACAGGAGATGCAGAAACGCTAAAGTCACATTTATTTAATGAACCCGCTTATGCAGAAGTGTTAGTCAGCCAGTGGCAGGACAAAATTGTCGGATTTGCTCTATTTTTCTCCAATTATTCCACCTTTTTAACCCAACCCGGCATTTACTTAGAAGATTTATTTGTATTACCGGAATATCGACGACAGGGCATTGGTACTTCCCTATTAAAAGCAGTCGCCCAAATTGCCATGGAACGCGGGGCAGGCAGATTAGAATGGAGCGTATTAGATTGGAATCAGCCAGCAATTGCTTTTTATGAGAAGATAGGGGCGAAAATTTTGCCAGATTGGCGTATTTGTCGCGTGACTAGCGAAAAAATTCCGCAACTGGCTCAGCAACAGGAGGAATCATTATGACTATTTGGGTTAATGAACAAGTTGATCCTTCCGGGTTAGTCTATGCTTGTATTGCTTGTTGTAACCAACAAACGGCACAAGAATGTCATGAGTCGTTTAAAAACAACCTAACGGAAACCCAAAAAGCCCAGGGTTGGGTGGCACGGTTACGAACGGTTAACTCTTGGGATGATGTACCGGTGAGTGCGCTGAAATTAAGTTAGTCTAGTTCTTCAGAGCGATTGTTAACACTTGTCTGCATTTGAGAACTTAGGGAAGTATCAACTGATGGTTCTGGTTGCGTCTGGTTGGTGGTTTGGGAAGGAGGGATGGAAGCAGTTGGCGTAACAATGCCTGCGGAGATAATCACTTTAAATGCCTCTTCCACTGAAAGCTGTAAATTAATTACCTCCTCTTGGGGAACGATGGCATACCAACCACTCGTAGGGCTCGGTGTGGTAGGAATAAATAAACTTAACATGGGTTGGGATAAATGGGATTGACATTGCGCGCTCACCGCTCCCGTCACAAATCCGATTGTCCATACCCCGCGACGAGGGTATTCTACCATAACAACCCGTCGAAATTTTGTTTTAGAATCTTGCAAAAGCGTTTCCAGAATTTGTTTGAGGGTTTTATAAACCGTACCTGCTAAAGGAATGCCTTGTAAGACACGTTCTCCCACATCCAGTAACCAACGCCCCGCAATATTCCGCGCCATTAACCCAGTCAATAAAATAAACAGTAAGGGAACAGCCAATCCCACCAATAAATTTAAAAGATTGGTCAAAATCGGATGTAAACTGTCAAAGGGATTGAGTTGTTTGGGAATCCGAGTTAAAAAATTAATCACCCAAATAGCAATGGTAAAACTCAGCCAAATGGTTGTTGCTAGAGGAATAACAACTAGCAAACCCGCAATTAAATCGTTTTTCAGATGTTGCTTGAAACGTTCAAACACTGAAGCTTGCTTCTCCTTACCGTTCAATCTCTCAACAGTATCTTAAAGTCCTACCTAGCACTGATCATGGCAGGAATGTTAAAAAATATTGCTGATATTGATATTATGACACTTCATTTAATTAATTGGGCTTAATTAGGTAACCATAATTGATCGTCGAACTTTTGGGAATCAAACATGACAGTGGAAATTCTTTCTGATCGCTCTAGTTTAGTCGATCGCGCCTGCAATTTAACCGTGGAAAAAATCAACAGCGCGATCGCGCAACGGGGACAATGTACCATCGCCCTAGCCGGTGGCGGAACACCCAAACCGCTTTACCAAGCCCTCGCCCAACACAATCTCCCTTGGGAAAAACTCCACATCTTTTGGGGGGATGAACGCTATGTGCCTGCCGATCACCCTGACAGTAACCAAAAAATGGCACGAGAGGCCTGGTTAGATCATGTTGCTATCCCTGCTGACAATATTCATCCCATGCCCACTGACAGTGGTGATCCCCATAAGGATGCCCAACAACATGAACAATACCTGCGAAACTTTTTTCAATGTCGCCCCGACGAATTTCCCAGTTTCGATATTATTTTATTAGGAATGGGAGATGATGGACACACCGCCTCCCTATTTCCTAAAACTCAAGCCTTGGGAGTGCGCGATCGATTAATTACCGTTGGCAACAAAGATGACAGTCAACGTTTAACTTTTACTGTCCCCTTTATTAATCAAGCTCGATGTGTCATTTTTCTAGTAGCAGGGGAAAATAAACGTCCCGCCCTAGCCCAAATTTTTGCCGAACAAGCCGATGAAACCCAATATCCTGCCCGTCTCATTCAACCCCAAGGAGAATTATGGTGGTTATTGGATCAACAAGCAGGTAAGGAGTTAATCCATGAGTAATGAGAATCAACAACAAGCCAATTCCCAACCAACGGAAGTCAGTACAGGGCTACAACCTGATATCCCCTATTTAGTTCACATTCAAACTGGAGAATCCATTCGGTTTCCAGAAAACCAAAACACCATTCTCCTTGGTAAATCCAATGAAAATAATCCCCCTGATGTCGATTTATTAGAATTACCCAACTCCGAAATTATTTCTCGACAACACGCCAAAATTCACCTGGAATCAGATAACTATTACATCGAAGATATTGGGAGTTCTAATGGCACTTATGTGAATAATACCCCAGTTCCAGAAGGGCAATCTCACCAACTTGC
>JAHEOB010000384.1 GCA_018610095.1 Halothece sp. MAG | reverse complement strand
GAATTGTCTGCTGCCACAACTAGGGAACCAACCTTCTATTATTTTGCGTACGGTTCTTGCATGTGTCCCATTGACCTTAAGCGAACCCTCCAAGAGGATGCTTATCCTTACGTTATTGCCCCAGCAACTTTACCAAATTACCGTCTTGGATTCTATCGTCAATCAAAGCATCGTAATTGTGGCGTCTTAGATGTTGTTCCCGATCCCAATTGTTCGGTGATGGGAGTCTTATACGAGTTACCGCAACGGTTTAGTGAAAATCTTGATATTCGCGAGGAAGTGCCTGATAATGGCTATCGCCGTGAAATTGTCAATGTTTGGTGTCAGGGGCAATGGTATCACTCAGTTCGTACCTATACTGTAGTGAATAAACTCCCTAGCGAAGTTCCTCCCAATGAGTGGTATTTTCATGTTGTGCTACGAGGGGCAACTATTTGTGGCTTACCAGAAGAGTATCGCTGGCAACTGTTTTACCACATGCACCACCTCCAACAAGGGTTAACCTCACTAGAAACACAAAAACAGATACAATAGCAGACGGTAGGATTAATGGGGTTTATATCCGTGTCACAACAAGACCATTCATCTCAAATTCCCCCTAGCCAAGCCATTGAAAAAGATGACGCGTTTCATGCCACCTCCCAAGATTGGTTTGAGTATCCCATTCGAGTTTACCCTCATCATACCGATCATGGGGGAATGGTTTGGCATGGCACTTATTTGCAATGGCTAGAAGAAGCGAGAGTAGAATATTTGCGAACTCAAGGGTTAGATTATAGTGAATTAGCTGCTTTGGGCTGTATTTTACCAGTGGTCAATTTGTCAATACAGTATCATCACCCCCTATATATGGGGGAAGAAGCTTTGCTACAGACTCGGATGAACCAAGTTTCAGGAGTGCGAATCCATTTTGATTACCAAATGCAATCCTTTGATCGAGAAACTCAGTATTTGACTGCCGAAGTTACCTTAGTTCCCATGGATGCAGAACAAGGTAAAATCATGCGTCGTTTACCGCCGTCGGTTAAAGAAGTTTTAAGCCGACAGAAAGAAAATTAACTGCAGAAATCTCATCGTCTTTGACAGCAGTGCAATGCTAAAAATTGCCTTACTTGCCATAATTCGCTTCTATCGGGCTTTTATTTCTCCGCTATTTCCACCCAGTTGTCGGTTTCATCCCACTTGTTCCGAATATGCCATGGAAGCTGTGGAACGATTTGGTTTTTTTAAGGGAAGTTGGCTTGCCGTGAAACGAATCTTACGCTGTCATCCACTTCAGCCAGGTGGATATGATCCGGTTCCCAGTAAAAAAGAAAAATAGGGAAAGCTCAACCCATTGTCTCAATAATGTCAGTCATTGTTGTCGAAAATCTCAGTAAATTATACCCCGTTGCTATTAAAAAACAGGGATTGAAAGGAACGATTAGTCATTTTTTCCGACGGAATTATCGTTACGTTAATGCCGTTCGCGATGTTACGTTTTATGTTGAACCAGGGGAAATTGTTGGCTTTTTAGGGGCAAATGGGGCTGGTAAAACCACAACTCTAAAAATGCTGACAGGCTTAATTCATCCTTCCCAAGGGCGAGTTCGAGTGGTTGATCATGAACCGTTTCGTCGCCAGCATTCCTTTCTAAAACAAATGACGTTGGTGATGGGTCAAAAACAACAATTAATATGGGATTTACCAGCGATCGACTCCTTAAAAATTAATGCTGCTGTTTATCAAATTCCCAATGCAGAATTTCGGAAACGGGTAGGGGAATTTAGTGAAATGTTGGAGTTAGAAGACAAACTAACTCAACCCGTGCGGAAATTATCCCTAGGGGAGAGAATGAAAGCGGAATTATTAGCAGCATTACTCCATCATCCCCAAGTTTTATTTTTAGATGAACCTACCTTAGGATTAGATGTTAATGCCCAAGAAGCTGTCAGAGAGTTTTTGCGAGAATATAATCAACGTCATCAAGCTACCATTATTTTAACCAGTCATTATATGGCTGATATTACTGCTTTATGTGAGCGTGTCATGTTAATGCACCAAGGGAGTTTATTTTATGATGGGGGATTAGAAGAATTAGTGGAAAAATTTGCCCCTTATCGAGAAGTGATTGTGGAGTTTGAGCAACATTTACCAGAAGAGAAATTAGCGCAATATGGCGAAGTAGAAGCAGTAGAAGGACGAGAAGCAAGATTAATTATTCGGCGGGAAGCATTAACCCAAACCACAGCGAAACTTTTAAACCAATTTGATGTAGTGGATTTAAAGGTAACTGATCCCCCCATTGAAGAAATTATTGGACGCTTATTCCGAAAAGGAACGTTATCAAAACATTAATTGATATAACTCATAGCATCTTGTAGATGTTTCTCTAACGCCCTCTGAGGCAATGATCCTTGTAAATGGGACCAAGGTAACACTTGTGTCGTATCCCAATTTTGATGAACATAAAATTCCAGTGGGGGAAGTTGTCCTTTTAATTCTTTGAAAGCCCGTTTATAACTGCCTACTGAGTCGCCATAGTGACGGGTCAGTTCTAAAAGTGGGGTTAACCGTCGATCCCCCCGTGAAATTAACGCTTGAATGACTGACCAATTATAACTTTCAGGCCGAAATTCAATTCCGCGCGATCGCAGCTTTTTCTGTAAATAATTTAATCGTTTTTTCCCCGCTTTATTAACACCAAACCATTGGAAGGGCGTATGGGCTTTGGGAACAAAAGTGGAACAGCCGAGGGTTAATTTTAAGTTCGGGGCTGCTTTTTTCAACTGCAACATCATATTAACGGTGGCATCAATATCAGCTTCTTCTTCTCCGGGAACACCCACCATGCCATAGAGTTTTAATCCTTTTAATCCCCCTGCTTGGGCATTAACACCCGCTTGTATAATCTCTTCATTATCTAATTTTTTATTAATAATTTTCCGTAATTTGTCCGAGCCACTTTCAACAGCAATGGTCAACGATCGCGCATCTCGTTGTGCTAACAATTTCGCAAATTTTTCGGTAACAGTATTGGTACGCACGGAAGAGACACTCAGGCGAACATCCTCATATTTGGGATGGGATAAATGGGTCAATAAGTCTTCAAATTCAGGATGTTGAGTAACGGAAGCCCCTAATAATCCGATACGATTGGTTACTTTTAAACCTTGTTCAATAGCTGGAATTAATGATCCTTCTAAACCTGCTTTCCGAAACGGCAACGTTAGATAACTGGCTAAACAAAAACGACACATTTCAGGGCAACTTCGCACCACTTCAACCATATAAATGTTTTCCCAAGCGGCATTTTCTGTAACAACGGTGGAAGCGGATAACGTATTCCCGCGATAAGTTTGTTTTTGCACTTGGGCTGGAATTTCAGAATAAATGGGAGAAATGTCGGTAATGACGCCTTCTGGAGAATCGTAGGTTACTTCGTATAAACTGGGAACATAAATCCCTGGCACTTGCGCAAACGTTTTTAATTTCGTTGCGCGATCGCAGCCTCGAACTTGTTTTGCGGTTTCAATTAAATTAGAAAGCAATTCTTCCCCATCCCCTAACAAAATCAGATCGAAAAAGGCAGCAAAGGGCTCTGGATTGGCTGTTAATACTGGTCCCCCACCAAAAATCAAGGGATGATTATCCTCTCGATCAACACTATGAAAGGGAATATCAAAGGACTCTAGGAGATTGAGAAGATTAATGTAGTCCAGTTCCCAAGAAATAGAAAACCCAAATAGTTCAGGATGACGGGGGAGTGATTCTTGAATATCGGTAAATACACGACTAACAGTAACATCTTCTCGTTGGGCAAACATCGCCCAGATCACTTGATACCCTAAACTGGTAATGCCAATTTGGTAGGTATTGGGAAACGCATAAATAACGGGAATAGCATCTGTTTTGGGAGGCGTGGGCGTAAATAACAGACGTTCTTGGCTAAAGATACTCACCATGAAATCATTGCAATAACGACGGCAGTTCCGATCTTAGATGACTAATCGTGGTAGGACATGAGAGAATAGATACTAAGTTGACTCAAAGGGTCTGATTGGGAAACAATTAATGCCTCGAGATGCCTTTGCAACAAAAACAGGGCGTTGCTCGCTTTGAGAGCAATTAATGTTGACAACAGTGGAGCGGGATTCAATGGTATTATCCCATCAAGGAGGTTATGTTTTCGGTTCGTCAGTGGTGGAGTCAGCATCGATCGCAGTTTATAATCCTGATTTTATTATTAGTAACAGCATGGGTCATTCGACAAACCCAGGCTTTTCCGATTTATGAACTGTACTATTGGTTAACACGACCATTAGAAATCGTACAAACGCAACGAGATGATGAAATTACCAATGCCAGAATTAAAGAATTAGAGCAACGTATTGAAGAGTTAGAACAACAAAATCAAAAGTTAAAAGAGTGGGAAGAATATCACGATAACCAACCAGAATCCTTAAAAACCGCTCCCATTATTGGTCGCAGTGCGGATCATTGGTGGCAGCAACTCACAGTTGGCATTGGTCGTAATCAAGGGGTGAAAGAAGGAGATGTTGTCACTGGTATTGGGGGATTAGTGGGACGAGTGCAACAAGTGACCCCAAATACAAGTTTAGTGTTATTAATTAGTGATCCCAATGTTCGCGTGGGGGTCATTGTTAGTCGTAGTCGGAATATGGGAGTGATGAGTGGGCAGGGTAATCATCAAGGGGTGATGGAATTTTTTAACACTTCCCCTGATGTGGAACCGGGGGATAGCATTATCACCTCCCCTGCCAGTCAATTGTATCCGCCAGGGATTCCTGTGGGTGAAGTGACAAAAGTGGACTTAGAACAGAGTCCTTCCCCTGAAGCAATTGTGGAGTTGAACGTTCCTATTAAAACGTTAGAATGGGTGTCAATTCATACGGATCAAGAAAAAAAATCGACTAATATAGATTATTCTAAAGCAAATTGAGAACCCCAGCGATCTTGAGGCAGAAATGCCCGATCCATGGGTAGTGGCGCAACTGGTTCAGCTAAGAAAAATGTTCCTTGAGTGATTTGTTCTTTTAAAAGATTGGCAATTTCGCGCGATCGCGGAATACTTGCTAAAGGGGCAGTTCGTACCGTTTCTCCTTCAATTTGAATAGTTCCGCTTTTGAGTTGAGCATAACTGACTAAACCAAAGGTGGGACGAACGCGCCTTGGAATGGAAAAATCGACAATAGGGGCAACAATTTCTTCATCTGTAATGGCACAATTGGCGACTGCTTGTTCGTTCAACATGGGTAAGGGAATCCCCACCCCTAACATCAATGACGGCCCATAATTGTTAAAGTAACATCCCCGTACCCAACGCGGAGTCATTTCCTTGGCGTCTCCTATTAAGGTTAAAGTGGCTGCTGGCCCAATCGGGGTTTGATTGTCTAATCGCCGTTGTTTGGGAAAATGTTGCGTCCCCTCTGCTGCAACATAGCCCATGCCACCGCCTAAAAAAATACGAGTGCCAATGCCAATCAGTTCTAATTTGGGATCATTGAATAGGGGTGATATTGCCCCTGGTGAAGAATAAACGGCGTTTCCTAAATCAGGATGGAGTGGCCCAAGATAAGTGTGGAGAACGCGATCGCCTGCATTCACGCCGACAATGAAATTTTGATACACATTGCGAGGATTGTAAAGATAAAATTGATTGATTGTATCCCGAGTAATTGTGGTTTGAAACGAAGCGCGAGGATAACAATCACTCACTTGTCCAATAGCTTTTAATTGGATAGGTTTCCCAGCAATTAAGTCTTGGATAACGTGACCCCCTCCCCGTTGTTTATGGGCAACCCCGAGACGGGTTTCTAATTCACTGGTTTCTCCTGAGCTACTATAATCAGGACTAGCGGTAGCACCAATATAAAGATCAACCGCTCCCAACCCCGCATAGGTGGGAACGCTGTCCAGCCAGCATTGCCGAATATTGATCGGGGGATCGGTATGGCCAAGATTAATCATTGCCCCTGATGACTCCATGGGTTCAAATGTCCCAGTGGTCACCACATCCACTTCTTTTGCTACTTGAGTCACCCCTTTTTCGGCAACCTGAGCTTTTAATTCTTCGACCGTCCAGACAACAGCTTTCTGGTCTTTGATTTTTTCGTTGATCTGCGCGATCGTCCGCATATGGTTGGTTGATTTTCGTTTAGCTTGAATCCATTAAACTATATCAGTTTGGGAAAGTTACCAACTAAGATAGATAATAAAAGGAAGTTCAATCACCAATCACTGATAATAACGAATAGATGACAGAAACAGTTTTTGCACAATATGCCATCCAAGTTGGTCGGTATTTACTCTATCAACTTGATTTAGCGGATCGGGAACCCCTTGTGTATTTTTTACGGTTTCTTAACAAGGAAACCTTGATGCAGTTTGCTAAAGAAAAGCTAGAAATTACAAATATCCCTAAGAAAACTAAAAAAGATGAAATTATTGATTGTATTTTGGATGCGATTAATCGTCAGCAATTATGGCAACTCTTTGAGAAAAATTCCGTAACGTTTGGACTACATCCGACTCAATTAGAAGAAATTTTAGCTTGTACGAAAACCGAACGAAAACGTTGGACGGAAGCGGATTATTTACCCGTTTTATGTTATGAAACTTTTAAGTATGGCATTTATCCCGTTTATGATTTATTGGGAACGATCGCGATAATCAATCAAGTGGAAACTTGGCGAGAACAGGATCGCAGTCAAAAGCAGCAACGGCGCCAACAAGCAGCCCAAGTGGCAAACCAAACCCGTCGTCAACGAGAAGAACAACGTCAGGAAAAGTTCTTATTTCTAGAAACTGCTAAAGAAAATTGGGGGGAGTTTGCAGACGTTTTTGAATTAGCTTATTGGACGGTGGTTGCCCATCAAGTTTCCCTACAATATCAAGAAAAAGTTAAGCGATCAAAAAGTAAAGGGGGACAATACCAAGCCATTGTGGATGAATTAGAAAATTTGAAGGCAAGCGCGATCGCGCTTCTGGTTAATTCTCAAGGTAGCAGTTTACATTTTCATTTTACTGAAGATTATCCCCCTGATGTGGTTTGGCATCAACAAGGTTGGTCAGCTTATTGTGAAACGGCAAAAGGGCAATATCTTGGTAAAGGATTTTATCTTTGTGAGTTAGCTGTCTCTGATATTTCTGAAACGGCTTTATTTGTCATTCCCAGTCATCAGCAAAAACGTTATAGTTTACCTTTACCTGAAGATGTAATTGTTAAAGAAATAGAATGTCCGAAAACTCAGTTTAAGTTTTGGTGGAATGATCAATTAATGGATGACGGGCAGTTATTTACGCCCAAACAAGTTACGAAAGCAATGAATCGTTGTCTGGCTGATCCCAAATTAGAGAAATTGAAAGATCATCGAGAACAGAAATTTTCACAATTAGCAGAGGCTGCCCAGCGCGATCGCGCAGAAATTTTAGAACAACAACGTCAAACCGTTAGCCTATTTCGAGAAAAATTTGAAAAAGCATTACAAGCAAGAAAAGTGCATTGGTTAACGCATTTCCCACAATGGTCTGGTTATTTTGAATTGGCGGAATTCACCCGTTGGGCGTCACGGGCAGCTAAAAGTTTACAAGAACATGGGTTATGGCAAAAGTCACAACGATTTTATCATTTAAAAAACAGCGCGATCGCGATTTTAAATACCTGTCCCATTGCTAAATTAACCTTTTATCGTCCTGACAAACCTGATTATGGTTACTACGATCCTTATCAAGATAATTTTGTTTCGCAAGTTGAAGATTATTATTCCTTATTTTCGACAGAAATTATGGTTCCTGATTCTTCTGAACCGGAAGACTGTTTTCAGTTTCACACTCCTTACACCATTGGAAAAACCATGTTTCCTCCGCTTGGAGATATTGAACACGTTAAGCATTTGGAAAAAGAAGGACAATTTCGCTTTGGTGATCCGTTAACGGAGTTGGAACTGTTAATTTTTACGCCAGAACAAATTGAAGAAAAATTATTAGCCTTAATCAATCAGTTTGACGCTGAAGAAATTGCCAAGCGTCGTCAGGAACGGTTTAGTGAAATTGCTAAGGAAACTCGTGAAAAACGTAAACGGATTCAAGCATTACAACAAATGGAAGTTTTTTTAGTGGAAGGAGATGAAAACGAAATGATTTTTAAACTTTATCACCGCGCGAATGCGAAAGGATTCAAGAAAAGCAAAGCCCTAAATTGGGTACGTAAGCAACTAAAATCAATGGCAACTTGTTCTCAACAATTGCAAAACTATCCTGAATTTTCTAAGCATTATTTTGATAAAGCGTGTAAACGAAAATGGGGCAATAGTAAATTAAAACAAAAATTATTTCAAAGTTAGTTAGCCAGTTACTATTAATAATTATTAACCAGAAAGTGCAATTTTGAAGTAAAAAAGACAATATGAAAATCTACCTTGTCGGTTCTGGTTTAGGAAAAAGTGCTTATCTAACGCAACAAACCAGAGATCTATTAACTGAAGCTGATATCTTAATTTATGATGCCTTAGTTGATCAAGAAATTTTAGATCTTTTACCTGAAACTTGCCAGCAAATTGATGTTGGCAAACGAGGTGGAAAACCGAGTACTCCCCAAACTGAAATCAATCGCCTTTTACTTTATTATGCGAAACAAAACCAGCAAGTTGTCCGCCTAAAAAATGGTGATCCCTTCATTTTTGGTCGCGCTAGAGAAGAATTAGAAGCCCTAAAACAAGCAG
>JAHEOB010000383.1 GCA_018610095.1 Halothece sp. MAG | reverse complement strand
CCCCCACCTCAACTGGGAGATGGGGTAGGTTGCTTATACCGTTTGGGCTTGTTGAAGTTGGGGTTGGAATTGGAAGAGGGAATAAACAACATTACGACGAATATCAATCATCATTTCTAGGAACATTTCGTATCCCTCTTGCTTATATTCCACCAGCGGATCTTTCTGTCCATAACCCCGTAAACCAACGGATTCACGGAGGGATTCCATTGCTTGCAGGTGTTCTCGCCACAAGTTATCAATTTGTTGCAGCATGAAGACTCGTTCTGCTTGACGCATTAACCCTGGTTGGAGTTTATCCACTTCTGCTTCCTTAATGTCATAAGCCTTATGGATTTCTTCGTGGAGAAATGCCCTGAGTTCTCCAAATGTCATCCCTTCTAATTGGGATGGTTCTAAATCGTTTAGTAGATAGACAAATTCTTTAACCTTTGCCACTAACGATTCTAAATCCCATTCTTCAGGAGGCAATTCGGGGTTAACATAGGCATTAATAATATCATCCATGGTGCGTCGAGCATAGTCTAACACCTGATCTTTGAGGTCTTCCCCTTCTAAAACCCGTCGTCGTTCCGCATAGATGGCACGACGTTGGTTATCCAATACTTCGTCATATTCCAGCACTTGCTTACGCTGGTCATAATACATGGTTTCCACTTTCCGTTGGGAATTTTCGAGGGTACGGGTCAGCATCGGGGATTCAATGGGCATATCTTCATCCACTTGGAACGCAGTCATGATCTTAGAAACCCGTTCGCCCCCAAAAATACGCAGCAAGTTATCTTCGAGGCTGAGGAAAAAACGGGTGGAACCGGGGTCGCCTTGTCGTCCCGCCCGTCCTCTTAACTGATTATCAATGCGACGAGATTCATGGCGTTCCGTTCCAATGACGTGCAAGCCTCCTAATTCCACTACTTCGTCATGTTCGCGACTGGTATGGGCTTCATATTCTTTATAAATGTCTCGATAGACTTCCCGCAATTTCTGAATGACAGGGTCATCAGTGGGCGCTTTTTCGGCCGCGATCGCGACTTTTTCTTCTGCTTCTAATTCATGTAAACTCTGGAATCCGTATTCCTGAACGGCGTAATCCACTGCTTCTTTCAGTTTTTTCTCAGTTTCTTTGGAGAGTTCAATGGGATAAATTTTGGGAGATGCCTGCCAACTCTTGGCTTTCTTTTTCTTGTCTTTGCCAAAGCCTTCGCCACCGCGATCGCGCTTTTTATTCCCGGGAACCGAAACGCCGACATCCTCATCTTTTTCGGGAATAACCATTTTGGGCATAAAATATTCCCGAACCTTTAATCGCGCCATATACTCGGGGTTCCCCCCTAAAATAATGTCAGTTCCTCGCCCTGCCATGTTGGTTGCAATGGTAATCGCCCCTTTACGCCCTGCTTGAGCAATAATTTCTGACTCTCGTTCCACGTTTTCAGGACGAGCATTTAACACATTATAAGGGATGCCCCGCTCATCTAATGAATTCGACAGTAACTCCGATTTTTCGACACTGGTTGTTCCCACTAAGACAGGGCGACCTTTTTCATACATTTCTTGGCATTCATCAGCCACCGCTTTCCATTTCCCCCGTTCCGTTTTGTAAACCACATCTGACAAGTCTTGACGGGCAAGGGGCAAATTGGTGGGAATAACACTTACCGATAAGTTGTAAATTTTCTCAAACTCTGGTTCTTCAGTTTTCGCTGTTCCTGTCATCCCTGACAGTTTGGGATACAGTCGGAAAAAGTTTTGATAGGTAATACTGGCAAGGGTTTGGGTTTCTTTTTGAATTTCTACGCCTTCTTTTGCCTCGATCGCTTGGTGTAAGCCATCACTCCAACGACGCCCAGGCATTACCCGTCCAGTAAACTCATCGACAATGACAACTTCACCATTGCGAACCATATAATTAACGTCTTTGGTAAATAATTCTTTGGCTTTAATGGCATTAAAGATATAGTGTGCCCATGGATCATTGGGATCGTAGAGATCGTCAACACCTAATAATTCTTCTGCTTTGGCAAACCCTTCATCGGTTAATGTAATATTGCGGGCTTTTTCATCCACTTCATAATGTTCATCTGGCGTCAGTTGTGGCGCAATTTGAGACGCACGAATATATTTTTCCGTGGGACGTTCTACCTGTCCAGAAATAATTAATGGGGTCCGCGCCTCATCAATGAGAACCGAATCCACCTCGTCAATAATGCAGTAATTAAAAGGACGTTGCACTACCTCTTCTAGAGAAGTTGCCATGTTGTCCCGCAAATAATCAAAGCCTAATTCACTATTGGTGGTATAAGTAATATCACAGGCATAATTTTTCTGCCGTTCTTGCGGTGACATTCCCTGTTGAATTAAGCCCACACTCAGTCCGAGAAAGCGGTGGACTTGCCCCATCCATTCCGAGTCTCTGCGGGCAAGGTAGTCGTTAACTGTAACCAGATGAACCCCTTTTCCAGTCAAGGCATTTAAATAACAAGGGAGAGTTGCCACTAGCGTTTTTCCTTCCCCTGTTTTCATTTCCGCAATTTCTCCACGGTGAAGAACAATGCCTCCTAAAATTTGCACATCGTAATGACGTAACCCCAGAACACGGCGGGCAGTTTCACGAACAACAGCAAAGGCTTCGGGTAAAATTTCCTCAATAATATCTTGTTGTTCCGTTTCGTTTTTTGCTTGGGAAAGTTTTTCTTTAAATTCGTCAGTTTTCCCTCTCAGTTCTTCATCTGAGAGGTTTTGAATATCTTCCTCATAAAGATTAACTTCTTTAACAATGGGTTGTAATTGTTTTAGTTTACGTTCGTTAGGATCGCCGAAGAGTTTTTTAATGAACATAGCAGGGGAAAATTAAGTTTTAGTACCGTTTTAAGGGGATTAATGGATAATATATCTTCTTTTTATGTTATCATTGCATTCCATTGTTTTCAGGTTTCACAATGCTGTTGATCTTGTCCTTGGCGGGTCGTTTTGACCCATTTTAATTTTTTGGGACGAATCGCTAAGCGAGCGGTCATACTCGAAATCACCAATAACCAGTGGAACATATAAACCATCCCGCGTAGGGTATCTAGAAATGTTTGCCAAACACTGAGTTTCGCTGTTTGCTGCATCCCTTTAAACATTCCCCAAATGGAAAACCCTAACATAACAGTAGTGAGAGGGAAATATAAGGGGAGTTGTTGTCGCCACAGTGCCATTAATGCGTCGGGGATGGCTGCGGTGGGAAGGAGATATTGGAACCATAAAAAGGTACTTAGATCAATGGTTTTGCGTAACCCCATGCCATTACGAACAATCCAACGCCAGTAGTCGAGATAACGTTGATAACCTCCCTCTGCCCAACGATTTCGTTGATGCCACAGCTCGATCGCGCTGGTTACGCCTTCTTCTTGGACGCTGGGATGGGACACAAATCCAATATCCCATTTGTCTAAGTGCAGACGAATGGTTAAATCAAGATCATCGGTAATGGTTTGCTCGTTCCATTTGCCACAACTGTTAAGGGCGCGACGACGGACAAATTGACCATTGCCTCGTAATTCTCCCATTCCTCCTGAGGCAATGCGAAGTTGTTGAAATTGGCTATCCAGTGCCATCTCTGCTTGTTGCCCTTTTGTCCAGAAATTTAATCCTGCGTTGGCAATGGTTTTTCGGACTTGTACAGCCCCAATGGTGTTTTGTTTAAACCAAGGAACAACGTTCCGTAACAGATCAGCAGGAATTTGGGCATCGGCGTCAAAAACGGCAATAATTTCTCCCTTACTAACTTTTAGGGCATCGTTGAGGGCTCCTGATTTTCCTCCACTGGCATTGGCAGGACGGTGTAAAACATTTAATTGCTGATATTGTTGCGCGAGTTGATCCAATATGATCGGGGTTTGATCGGTGCTATGATCATCAATAATCCAAATTTCATATTGACTTTGCGGATAATCTAACTGAGAAAGGGTTTCTACTAATTCTGTAATGACAGTTTCTTCATTTTTAGCAGCGACTAAAATGGAAACAGTGGGAGCTTGAGAGAGTTCTTGATCCGATAAGGGCGTTGCGGAGGTGATTTGAGGACTGGACACTAAACGAATTCCTTGCCAAATCGCTATTGCCATCACTCCCCAAACTACCCATAATCCCCAAGATAGGAGGTGTAGCGCGATCGTTATTCCCCAAACCATCATTAAGGTAACTGCTGCTTTGCGACGTCGGCCTCCTAACCCTTGAAAAAAGTCATTACTCCACTGTTGTTGTTCAGTTTCAGGATCAGACCATTCTGATAGTAGAGCTTCAATGGGATTAAACTCTTGATAAGAATTGTTGTCTGTCCAATGATTTTGTGGCATATATTCTATAGCTTGGGGCTAACAAATGACAGGATGGCAATTCAGTTCTATCTTAACTTTATATAATAAAACTTAAATTTAATTAAAAAATATCCTATCATTATGCAATCAAGAAAAAAAAGACGATTTTTAGGAGTATAACTTAATTTGTTCCGAGAAAAAGACGTTTAAAGGGTAGAAACGATAAAAAATGATCATAGAAGGGTTGACACAAGCGGCGATCGCGGTTTTAACAATCATCTGGGTAGAGTTAATTCGAGATAGTTATCATGTTTTAAATCATGCTTGGAAACCTCTCTACCGGTTACATCAAATTCATCATCGCGTGTTTCGTCCTGATTTAAGTGTGGTTGATGACAAGTTATATCGCCGTTCGCAATGGCAAAATGATGTCCCTGAGTGTGGGATGATGCTGGTGGGAAGTTTATTACCTTGGCTGGTTTGGCAACAGGGGGTGTTCTTAACGGGTTCCCTCTATACATTGCTGTTTTTAGGTGGCGCGATCGCGCGAGGATTGGGTTATGGCCATGAACTGACCGATGCTACTCACCGCCAAGGGAAATTTACCAATCTTCCCAGTCAATGGCATGTCAATCGCCCTTATCACTGGCGACACCATTTTGACAATCCCCATGCTTATTTTTGTGGCACATTGACGATTGTTGATAAATTATTGG
>JAHEOB010000382.1 GCA_018610095.1 Halothece sp. MAG | reverse complement strand
GAACGATCAAAGTGTGGGATGCCAAAATTGGATACCATCTTTATAACCTTAATAGCCCTGATGCCGTTAATCAACTAAAATTCCATCCCAATGATCAAATTTTAGCCTCTGTAAGTTCAGACCAGACAATTCTCTGGGATTTAAATAATCGAAAACAACTTGGTACCCTTAATCCTGATGAAAAATTAACAAAGATCAGTTTCAGCCCTAACGGGAAAATTTTAGCCTCTGGTAATGAAAACGGCAAAATTCAACTGTGGAATGTTAAAACTCGGAAACCAATTGCAACCCTTGGGAAACATAATTACAGGATAACAAGCCTCATGTTTGCTTCCAACGGCAAGTGGTTAGCTTCTGCAGATGATCTGGGAACCATTCACGTTTGGGATATTGAAGAAAAGGAGAAAATTGCCACGATTTCAGATTTTGGTTCCTTAGTCCAAAGCTTGAAGTTCAATCCCAACAATGAGAATCAATTAGCCTTTACGCAAAAAAATGACATTAAGGTATGGAATGTGGCAGACTTAAACTTTTTGCTGCAACAAAATTGTCAGTTAGTGCGTCACTTTTTAGAAAATAATCCCACGGTTGAGGAACAAGAGAAAGAATTGTGTCAGAATATTTTACAATAATAATCAATGGATTCGCGATCGCGCAGTTGTAGAGATAGCATTTTTTTAGTAACAAAAGCACTGCTAAATGAATAAGGAAATTTGAAACACTCTCTTAGGTTTTCCTGAACATGGGACTGATGACGAGAGAAAATTAACCATCTAGTCACAACCAACTTCCTATTCAAAATTTGCCGAATCTGTTAAAACAATATAAAGATAAGCCAAGATTTCCCATGGGAAAAGCAATGAATCAAATCGAAACTGCTACCAAACAAGCCATTCTAAATGCCTTAAATGATTTAATTGATGTAGTGGCTAAGCTGCGATCGCCAGAGGAAGGATGTCCTTGGGATTTAGCGCAAACTCAACAAACGTTAATTCCTTATATTGTGGAAGAGGCGTATGAAGTTACAGCTGCTATTCGCAGTCATAATCAAGAAGACATTGTAGAAGAATTAGGGGATTTATTACTACAAGTCGTTCTACAATCTCAGATTGCATCAGAATCAAGGGATTTTACTTTAGAAGAGGTCGCCCAAAGTATTACGAATAAATTAATCCGCCGACATCCCCATGTTTTTGGTGAAGTGCAAGTTCAAGATGCAGCAGAAGTTCGTCACAATTGGGAACAAATTAAAGCGCAAGAAAAAGGATATAATTCCCAACAAGTTGAAAAACTTAGTCAAAAATTAAATCAATATGCCGAAACGTTTCCTGCGTTATTAGCGAGTCAAAAAATTTCAGAAAAAGCAGCGAACTTAGGATTTGAATGGAGTCAAGCCCAAGGTGTTTGGGATAAATTTGAAGAAGAATTAGGAGAATTTAAGCAATCTATTATGACAGATGATGTCAGTCATCAACAATCAGAATTAGGGGATTTATTATTTACCCTCGTTAATATTGCCCGTTGGTATGGCTTAGATTGTTCCGAAGCATTACATGGCACCAATCAACGATTTGTGCAACGGTTAAGCGTTATGGAAAATTTAGCCAACGATTCTCTAGAAAATTATTCTTTAGAAGATTTAGAAACCTTATGGCAACAAGCGAAACAGCAATTAGCGAATCAATAACTTAAATGCATGTGAAACTACTATCGCAACGATACACTGCTAATTCTCTTAAAAGTTGAGGAGTCAGGAATTTAAGTACTTTCCTCCCGATTCCTAACTCCTTAATCCAAAAACGTCACACTAAGACTTACTCAGCATTGCCTTGAATTTTTAAGATTAAAAATCCCCAAGCTAAGCCGACTAACGTCAGTGCAATGGATAAAACCGCAGCATTAAAAATCAGAGTATTACCAGTCATAACGCTCCCTTGTTTTTTATACAACCATATCTTATCCAACAATGATAGTATAGGAATGTTAGTTGTGGAAAACACTTGCCTATGCCACCGCGTTGGCCCCGTGAACCAACTCGTCAAGACCCAGCCTATCGTAAACTAGAAGACCGTATTAATTTTGCTGTCCATGTAGCAGGATTTGCCTTAATTAACTCAGGCGTATGGTTTTTTAAGCAACTCTATCACGCCAACTGGGAATGGCCAATTTGGTTAACTCTGATTTGGTTAACTGTTTTATTAATACATTTGATTTACATTAGTATAATTGCGGACTACTCAAGCACTTCTTCCGATGGCTAACTCTAACCCAACTCGTGAAATTGAATCCCTTGCTGCTGAAATTGGCGACAAGATTTATATCGATATTGCTAAATGGCATCTCTATTTATCAGATGCCCATTTACATACTACCGTTGCCGAACAGGTTTATCCGCTTTTAGAAAATAAAAATCTTAACCAAGAACAAGTCAAAACGATTCTGCAAACAATTACTGTTAATTTGGGAGGAGGAAAAACACAACTTTCCCTACTTGATTTAATTCCCCAGAATGGTTTTCAGGATTTGATGGAAATTCTGGAAGATTATGAAAAAAGACTTTAATAATATTGCAAGGGAATTAATCCATTGAATTAATTAACACAGCCAGTAAAATACTTAAAATTTCTAATTATGGTTAGGAGATAACGATTAAATGCTTAAATCTTCCTCAGGCAATTCTCTGTTTTCTTGACGATAGGTATCAAAATTTAATTCTCCACTTGAATAATCGGTTCCAAATGTAATTGCTAATTGGGCTACTTGGTTCAAAGCAGAACGGAAATCTTCTTCTTGTAAAGAACTGAGCGGATGTAGAAAAACCGATGTTACCATTCCTTGTTGATTGACTGCATAACGGGCATCAAGACTGGTATGATAGTTAGCAACCAGCATATTGATGACTTGTTCAGAAGACGTTTCCTGCATTTGGGTAATGGGGGCTACAATTCGGATACGATCATGATTTTCATCAGCAATTACTACCATTGATTGTCCTTCTACTTGAAATTTCCACTGAGAAGGATTGACTCTTTCTAAATTATTGGTTTCTTCTTCTAAAATGGTATTAACTTTACTCAAATCCATCACTGAATTATTAGAAACTTGGGCCTGAGACGGCGCGATCGTTTCATTATCCGATACCGATAACCCAAACAGGACCAAACTGCCAACACTGGCACCGATCCAACGTCGTAATTGCTGTTGATTTAGTAACATAATTGCTAACCATCAATTGCTTTTCGTTAGCTAGGATAAGAATCTTAACTTAAATTCAGATGAGAATTACTTTGGAAATTAATGAATTAGAAATCAAGATTACGATTATCAATTAAAACGTTACTTCCACCAACACGGCTGTACTTAGGCTCAGCAAAACAAACTGAAAAAGCCATAACACGAGTTCCCCCAAAAATTGGGAAGATTCTAAGATTTTATCAAGGGAAAATAGTGTGTTGATAATAGTCTGTAAATCTGCCATCATATTTCCTCCTGCAATCTATAGTCTCTACAGTCAGGAATGATGGCTTCTTTATCTGAAATGTTTCTGAATAGAGACCAAAAAAATAATAAAAAAGTAAAGCAAGCCAAGAAATCGTCCTTGACCTGCCTTAACTACGCTTATATTAGTATCTATAGCGGATTAAAATTGACTAAATAGTCCATGTCCTGTAAAGATTTCTATAGCTAATAGAGAAATAAAACCAACCATTGCTAAACGACCATTGAGACGTTCTGCAAAGGGCGTGAACCCAGTACGGGATTTTTCTTCTACATATACTTTGGGTTCAACAGCAAAGTGATTCACTTTGCCTTGGTCGTCTACAATAGAGCCTTTTCCTGTAGTCATTCGCTGATTCCTTATCTTTGATTCATCGTTACCTTAACTATAACAATTTTAATAAAGTTTTGTAAAGATATCTAACAAAGATTTTACAAATGGACGTAACCATCCAACCTTTTACTGTTCGCAAACGCTTTCCACTAACCATTTCTCGGGGAACCACTGCTGAAACCACTAGCCTCTGGGTAACCCTTCGTGAGGAGGAAATTGAAGGATGGGGAGAAGCTGTTCCCTTCTCTATTGGTGGGGGGATGGGATACACCACAGAACAATTACAGGAACAATTGGCAGCGATCGCGCCGAGGTTAAAAACGTTGTCCCCCTTAGCGCGATCGCGCATTCAACAACAATTAAAGACAGCTTCCATCTCCTCTGCCATTCGATCCGCCATTGATGTTGCCTGTTATGACTGGTTAGGAAAACGGGCGGAACTGCCAGTATGGCAAATCTTAGGACTTGACATGACTCAAATGGTTCCCATTTCTGTCACCATTGGCATTAGTTCCCTAGACCAAGCCAAACAACGATTAGCAGATTGGCAAAATCTTACGGGAGGAAAACGAATTAAAGTTAAGTTAGGGAGTCCACAAGGGCTAGAAGCTGATCAAGCACTCTTTCGCACGGTCTATGAGAATGCAGGAAATGCCATATTCACCATAGACGCAAATGGGGGATGGACACTAGAACAAGCTATTACCATGAGTCGCTGGTTAGCCCACTATAATGTTGCTTATATTGAACAACCCCTTGCTGTTGAACAAGATCATCAACTACCAACCCTATCTCAGAACTCACCATTACCCATTTTTGTTGATGAAAGTTGCTTTAGTAGCCAAGATATTCCCAAACTAGCCGCTCTCAATATCAACGGCATTAACATTAAATTGATGAAAGCAGGCGGACTCACAGAAGTTTTACGCATGGCTTATACCG
This sequence comes from Halothece sp. MAG, assembly GCA_018610095.1. Lineage (GTDB taxonomy): Bacteria > Cyanobacteriota > Cyanobacteriia > Cyanobacteriales > Rubidibacteraceae > Halothece. Next base: position 868 of record JAHEOB010000382.1, on the reverse strand, counting down.
CCCAAGCCTGTGGCTTACAAGTGATGTATGGCTGTTACTCTGATAGTACCCTTTCCAACACAGCTATGACACACTTAGCCCCTCTCGCAGATTATCTTGATCTCGATAGTCATCTCAATCTAATTAATGATCCGTTTGGCGGTGCTGTGTTAAACAATGGATATCTACAGCCAAACACCTTACCGGGATTGGGGATCACCTATGATGCAGTTAACAGCCCAACATCGAGTAGCAATTTTACTCCATGAGGGAATTCGTGGGGAACATGGTAAAACGGGATTAACCTTTCTACGTTACAGTGATGCCAATGTTGTTGCCGTTATTGACAAAGAATCCGTAGGGGAGTCATTATCCCGCCTAAGAGGAATTGAGCGGGATGTTCCCATTGTCCAAAATGTGACAACTGCTTTAACCTATCAGCCTGATGTTTTATTAATCGGTATTGCCCCGTCTGGTGGACAACTTCCCGCTGCTTGGGCACAAGAAATTAAACAAGCAATCCATGCCGGATTATCCATTGTTAATGGATTACATACGCCCATTCGTTCTCTTTTTGATGAAACCGTGCCATTACAATCAGGGCAATGGTTGTGGGATGTCAGAGAACCCAGTGACTTGATCACAGCAAATGTCAAAATTGGGGGCGCAAGGGCTCGTTCTTTATCAACTAAGCGCGTTTTAACCGTTGGCACGGACTTTTCCATTGGAAAAATGTCAGCCAGTATTGAATTAACCAGAATTGCTCAACAAAAAGGCTTTCGTGCTAAATTCCTTCCTACAGGGCAGGGAGGGATGATGATTAGTGGTGAAGGGATTCCTTTAGATGCGCTTGCTGTGGACTTTGCAGCAGGGGCGGTGGAAAAAATGG
>JAHEOB010000381.1 GCA_018610095.1 Halothece sp. MAG | reverse complement strand
TTGCTTTTTATCAAGGAGAACATCAAGAAGAACAACAGGTTAAAGAACGCTTTCAGGATGTCTTTGATAACTTTAAGCGATTAATTTTATGGGAACGATTAGGCTTAGGTATTTTAACCAATAGCTATGAATTTATTACATTTGCCATTCCATTTTTAGTGTTAGCCCCTAGTGTTTTTGCTGGAGAACTGGAAGTGGGAAAAGTTAGCGAAGCGCAAGGGGCTTTTTTCAGAATTTTTATGGCATTAAATTTGATTGTGGATCGCTTTGATGATTTAACGGAATTTGGCGCTGGCATTAATCGCGTTTATGAATTTGCTAATTATCTTAATCTCCCAGAATCAGAAGAACAAGAAACCAGTAGTGAGAGTGATAATCCCACCATTGAAACGGTTAACGACCAAAAAATTGCCGTTGAAAATCTAACTTTACAAACGCCAAATTATCAACGGACTTTAATCCAAGATTTAACTGTAGAAGTGCCCCAACAACATGGATTATTAATTGTCGGGGCAAGTGGTTGTGGTAAAAGTTCTTTACTACGCGCGATCGCTGGTTTATGGGAGTCAGGAAGTGGTAAAATTATTCGTCCTCCCTTATCAGACATTTTATTTCTTCCGCAACGCCCCTATATGATTTTGGGAAGTTTACGAGAAGAATTAATTTATCCCACAGTCGAATCAGATTTAAGTAATGATCAATTGCAGGAGATTTTAGAACAAGTCAATCTACCTCATTTAGTAGAACGCTTTGGCAGTTTAGAGGTAGAAATGAATTGGGGTGATGTTTTATCCTTAGGCGAACAACAACGTGTTGCCTTCGCCAGAATTTTAATTAATCAACCCCAATATGTCGTATTAGATGAAGCCACCAGTGCCTTAGACGTTGAAAATGAAAAATCGCTCTACGACAAACTCCAAACACTGAATATTACCTATATTAGTGTTGGTCATCGTCCCACTTTACGAGAGTATCATCAACGTCTTTTAGAATTATCAGAACAACAAACGTGGCAAGTTAAATCGTTAACAGATAACTAATGTGATCTTAAAATGCCCCTGGCATATTAGGCATGCTTCGAGGTTCTGCTGGGAACTGGAATTCCTCCTCACTAACCGAAGTTTGAAAACTAGTTGCCGTCATTTTCCAAGTGCCTTCAGAATTTTCCCCTTCCATATAAAGTGGGATTCCATGATTATTTGAATAGCAAGCAATCCAATACTTGGCATTTTGAGGTTCCTCAACTTGGAAGCAACTCGTTTGTTCTCCAGCAATCACTCGACTGTCTATTTTGGTGATACGATTTTGATAACTTTCTAAATTGTTTTTTACATCTTCCAGCTTATCAATCCCTTGCTTGCCAGCAATAGACTTTTCTGCTGTTTCAGGAAGTTGAAAACAACGCCAATTTCCGCCTTGATTCATACAGGTGGTCGTTTCTTCACCAACGTAATACATACGACTCTGTATTCCTTGCATTTCTGTATCCATGCGAATTTTATTTCCTTTAAACCACTGTTGCACTGTCAAATTAGGCTGATTGGGACTTTCTACTTGGTAAGAAACACGATAGTTAGGGTTAGCAACAGCTTCTTGAATAAAGGAGCGAAATTGATCAAACGTTGATGGTTCTGTTGTTTGAGCCCACAATTTTTCATTCGTTTCAGAGGATGCCTTAACTGCTTCAATACTAGCGAGTGAAGTAACGACCAAAGAGACTAAACTGACTTTGATAATCGTATTAATTTTCATAAGTTTCCTCCTTAATGATTACTAAAACTATTGGATAGAATAACACAATTTTAATCAAGAATAAATCAGCAATTGTCCACTTATAGTGTGATCGAAATTAAAGCAATTTAGGATTTAAGCAACCAAATTAATGTGTTTGAAAATGCAGAAGAAATAAATTTGGAACGCTAGCAAACGTTGATCGATACAGCATTTATAATGTTATTAGCCAAGCCCATATGTAAAAAATTGGCAAACTAATTCGCGATATTACTTAGCTTGTACTCATTATGATCTGTCCCGGTGAAGTATTTGCAGACACAAAAGAATTTGATACAAATATTCGACAATTATTGCCCTATTATGATGAAATGTTGAGCGCGATCGCGCTATGTGTTGGCTCTGATAGCAAACGGATTTTAGAATTAGGCTGTGGTACAGGAGAACTCACCTTACAAGTGCTACAACAGTGTCCCAACGCTGAAGTGGTGGCCATCGACTATTCTCCTCGTATGATAAATGTGATCCAAGAAAAATTGGAATTTCATGGTTACCAAGAAAAAGTACAACTTCGGCAACTGGATTTTGGGGCGTGGGCAAATGAACAAACAGGGCACGATATTGGTGGGAATTTTGATGCGGTGATTTCTTCCCTTGCCATTCACCACCTAAGCGATGAAATGAAAGGCAAACTCTTTCAAAAAATTGCCCGTTCCCTCAAGCCGAATGGCAGGTTTTGGAATGCTGATCCCCTCCTGCCGGAATTTCCCGAATTATCAGACATTTACGAACAATCTCGCCAGCGTTGGGCGCAACAACAAGGATTGGACTTAGATCAAGTGAGAAACAAAATTGGGCAAAGTGAAACTTATGGGTATTCCAGTCACGATCAACTAGCTACCTTAGATACCCATTTCCAACTGTTGCAACAGGCAGGATTTTCTAAAACCGCAGTGATCTGGAAATACTATAACTTAGGGGTGTTTGGTGGCTTGCGCTAATTGCCTGTTTAAGGTATAATAATAATTCGTCTCTCCTGCTCGGATCAGGTTAGACATAGCAAAAGCGACGCGATCGCTACCTGTACGGCATCGGGAAGGATTAACTCATGAGTTATGCAATTATAGAAGCAAGCGGAACTCAAATTAAAGTGGAACCGGGTTATTTTTATGATTTAAACCGGTTACCCGTGGATGAAGAAGGGAACTACACCTTTGATAAAGTCTTATTAGTTAATAATGACGGTGAAGTTACGGTTGGCCAACCCTATGTGGAAGGGGCGACCGTTGAAGGCACTGTCATGAGTCATTTAAGAGGGCGGAAAATCCTCGTTTATAAAATGAAGCCTAAGAAAAACTATCATCAGAAACGAGGACACCGTCAGGAATTAACCCGAGTCATGATTAATTCGATCAGCCTCAATGGGTCAGTAATTGCCCAAGCAGAAGAGGAAGCCGAAGCAGTTACCCCAGAAGTGGTTGACGCTTAACCAAAATAGAAGGATAGAACAGATCAAGGATTAAAGGATTTAAATATGGCTACTAAGAAAGGAACAGGTAGTACTAAGAACGGTCGAGACTCGAATTCAAAACGGCTAGGTGTCAAACGCCATGATGGGCAAGTGGTTCGTGCTGGGAATATTTTAGTTCGTCAGCGCGGAACCAAATTTCATGCAGGCGTCAATGTGGGGCGAGGCAATGACGATACGCTATTTGCGTTAGTGGATGGCGTCGTGACCTTTAACCGTTATGGTAAAAGTCGTCGTAAAGTCAGCATTCGCCCTGCAGAAACCACAACTGCTTAATTAAGCTATTTTAAATCAAACTGATCCCTCTCTGGGCAAGGGAGGGATTTGTAATTATTAAGCTAACGGTATAATGGGAGTCTTATCGCAGGTTAAGATAAAATAAAGTTTATAAAGAAAATTTTTCTAATAACAGCATCATACGATAACATACAGGCAACAAAACTACTCCCTCATCCAGTTTTGACTTAAGCTAAGGTGTATTCTATGGAAGCTAGAGACCATTTACCAGCGAGTAGCACAACTAATGAACTAAATGGAAATGGAGCCGTTGTGAATCAAGCAGATGCTGCCGCAGAAGAAGATTATATTGATCTTGGGCAGTACTGGATGGCGCTGAAACGGCGTTGGTTTTCTGCTGTCTTAGTCTTCGCTTCAACTGTGGGATTAGCTGCGGCTTATTCGTTTCAGCAAGAGCCCATTTATCAATCCAATTCTAAATTGATGATTGAAGAAAATTCTGAAGGTGGCCCAACTGAAGAATTACCACTTGGAGAGGGTTTGTTCTCCCAAGGAGAAAAAAATATAGCTAATCATATAGAAATTGTAAAATCCTCGCCCATTATACAAGATGTTATTAATAATCTGAATTTAACTAATGATGAGGGAGAACCGCTGGAACCTAAAAGTTTTCGAGAAAAATTAAGTGTTTCTAATTTAGAAGAAACCGATATTCTGGAATTGAATTATGACAGCCCTAATCCAGAAACAGCCCAGAAAGTTCTGGATGAGTTGATGGCGGTTTATCAAGAACATAATGTTGATGGAAATCGCTCCCAGGCAAAGGCAGAGCGTGAATTTATTGAAGAGCAATTACCCAAAACTAGAAAAGAATTAAAACAAGCGGAACAAGAGTTACGACAATTTAAAGAACAACATAATATTATTGCCCTATCTGAAGAAGCAGCTTCAACTGTGAAAAGTTTGTCAGAACTGGATGAGCAACTAATTCAATCCCAAGCTAATCTCAATGATGCTAAAACGCGAATTGAAGAATTATCAGCACAGTTAGGATTGCCCATGGAGCAAGGCATGGCTGCAGGTGCCTTAACGCAATCGGAAGGAGTGCAAAGCGTTTTAGAAGAGTATCAAACGGTGGAACAAGAACTTGCTGTAGCACAATCCCGTTATCAACCCGAACATCCCCGTATTCAACAGTTAACAGAGCGTAAAGAAACCTTAGAATCACTTTTGAAAGAGCGCGTTAAGGCTGTCATCCAAGAAGAGTTGCCAGGTGAGCCCACTAGTGGAGACTTAAATCTCCAACTCAGTGATTTCAAAGTGGACATTGTTGAAAAATTAGCCCAAGCTAAAGTTGATTATCAAGCCCAACAAAGTCGTCTTGAGGCGTTAAAAGAAGAAAAACAACAATATCAACAACGAAAAGCCAATTTACCCCAATTAGAACAACGACAACGAGAACTAGAACGACAAGTTCAAGTTTTACAAAATACATTTGAACAACTGTCAAAGCGGTTGCAAGAAGTAAAAATTGCAGAACAGCAGACGCAAAGCAATATCCGTATTGTTGAACCGGCTGCTATTCCCGAAGAGCCGATTTCGCCTCGAATTCCTTTAAATTTAGCTTTAGGAGGCATTTTAGGGGCAATGTTAGGCATTGCCACTGCTCTAATGCTGGATGCCAGAGATCGCACCCTGAAAACAGTTCAGGAAATCAAAAATCAGTTGAACTATACAATGTTAGGGTCGATTCCCTTATTTGGTAAAGAAGCCAGTGCCCTGCCATTGCGAGATAAACCTCGCTCTTCAGTGAGTGAATCGTTCCGAATGTTGCAAGCGAATTTGAAATTTTCGCAAGTTGATGAGCAATTACAAGTTATTGTGGTTAGTAGCTCAGTGCCCGGTGAAGGGAAATCCACTGTTACGGCAAATTTGGGAATGGCTCTTGCGGAAATGGGGAAAAAAGTTCTCATCGTTGATAGTGACTTGCGTCGCCCCAGTCAACACCAAGTTTGGGAAGAACCCAATGCTGTGGGATTGAGTAATACCTTAGTGGAACCGGATCAACTTAGCGGTGCCATCAAAGAATTAGACACCAATCTCTACCTGTTAACGGCAGGGGCTCCCCCGCCGAATCCCATTGCCCTGCTAGATTCGCAACGGATGACGGATTTACTAGAACAGCTTCGTCAAGATTACGATTATATTCTCCTTGATACGCCACCCATTGCAGTAGCTGCTGACTCAGCCATGTTAGGCAATATGGCACAAGGAACGTTATTAGTGGTTCGTCCCAATGTAACGGATCAGACCAGTCTAACGGCGACTAAAGAAATGCTACAGCGTTCGGGACAACCCTTATTGGGAATGGTAATTAATGGCGTGAATCCCAAAGATGAGCCTGATAGTTACTACTATTATTATGCTCGAGATTATTATGCTGCTGACTCAGAAGAAAACGGGAAAACGTCGAAAAAATCTCTATTTGGAATAAATGGAGGAAAAGCCCAAAAATAAATTAACTCTCAGCAGTGGTTACTTATTTTGTTCAGGGTTTTCTCAGAAAGGCAATTTAAGCTAGGGGCAGTAATCGCCGATATCTTGTATGGCAATGAAGCTGCTCCGTGCTTTTCAACATAGAATTAATGGCTTAAAATCTTGGAATCCCCAATCACTGCGTTTTCGGCTGACGCTTGGTATTGCAACCGTTTTTGCCTTGGGGTTGGGAAGTGTTGCAATCTGGTTAGGCTGGACAATGCAACGGATGTTAATTCAAGCCCATAAGGATAATATTCTCCATCTTGCTGAGCGAATGCCCCAAGATATTGCCATTTATCAGGAGATGTATTCCCAACCAGAAGCAATGCAAAAAGCGGTGGCGAATGTCAATTGGGACAATGTTTTTTTGTGGATTAAAAATGAGCAAGGCGAGGTAATAGCAAAAAGTGGTAATCTAGAGCCGGTGCCAGTTTCCCCAGAAGGTACCAATTTTTCCTTATCTGGGGTGACAGTTTCAGAGGTTGATGGGCGATATTGGATTCTGTGTGCGAATTCTTTATCGGTTAATAATGAAACGGCTGGGGAACTTTATATTGCTCAAGATATTCATTCTCAGCAAGTGATGTTGTTGCAGGTGATGCGAAACTTAGGGATCGCTACCATTGTGACAACTGGTGGTATTACCTTACTCAGTGGGATTTATATTTCGCGATCGCTGCTTCCACTCCGTCGCATTTGTCAGTTAACAGAAAGCATTTCTGCTGATCAGTTAGGAGAGGCAAAAATTGAACTGAAACGGGCTCCCACGGAAGTCCAACAATTAGCAGAGCAATTTGATCAAATGTTAATGCGTCTGCAAACAGCGTGGCAACAACAGCGTCAATTTGTCAGTAATGTTTCCCATGAATTACGCACACCTCTCACCATCGTTTCAGGGTATTTGCAAAGTGTGCAACGGCGGGGAGACAATCTCAATTCACCGCAACGGGAAGCACTGGCGATGGCGTCTTCAGAAGCGGATCGCACCATTCAGTTATTAGAAGATTTACTTACCTTAGCCCGAGTGGATAATGGTCAGATGCAGTTTCAAAAAGAAAAAGTGGATTTAAATGAGTTTGTAGAACAAATTGTTGGGATTGCAGAACAATACAGCGATCGCGCGATCGATTATCAACTGGCTTCTCATTCGCTAATGGTGGAGGTGGATCAAAATCGTCTCAAACAAGTACTGCTTAACCTCATTGAGAATGCTGTCAAATATTCTGAACCAGAACAGCCGATCACTGTCAAACTGAATCAAAAAGGCGAATGGGGAATCATCGAAGTGCGCGATCGCGGCATGGGGATTCCCTTAGCGCAACAAGCTCGCATCTTTGAACGATTTTATCGCGTTGATGAAGCACGAGCCCGATCCACCGGTGGAACTGGGTTAGGCTTATCCATTGTTAAAACCTTTGTGGAAGGCATGGGAGGTACCATTGGTGTTAGTTCCCAATTAGAACAAGGAACAACATTTACAGTATCCTTTCCAATTGTCGATTAATGATCTGGTGGTAAGGATTATGACTATTTGGAAAAAAACCAAAGGAGGCTTTTTTGTGGGATTAGGTTATCTGTTATCCCCTTTAAGTTGGTGGAACGATGCCTTCTTTAACTTACCCATTGCCTATGGGTTTGCGTTTGCTTTTAACTGGATGTTTGCTGATTCGTTTATGCTACTGACGGTAGTGGGATACTGGCTTTCTAATATTATTGGTATTTTAATGATGCAATGGGGAACCTTTGATCTATTTTTGGAACAACGTCAAACCAATCCGAAGCGAGATTTATTATTAGGATTAGTCGGTGCAACCATTTACACGATAGTGATTGTTGCCTTAATGATTACTGGCTTAATTGAACCGCCAGAATTTTTAAGCCAAACTTAGGAAATGATGCTATGGCAGGTCATTAAAGATAACGTAAGAAGCCCAATTTTGTTTCGCCTGATACATTGCAAGGTCAGCATCCCGTAACATGGAATCTGAATCACTATATTTGGGGTCATCAAATACAATCCCAATACTGGTTCCCACTTCTACTTCCACTTGATTGTTGAGGAGAATCGGTTTGGATAAACGATAATGAATCCGATAGGCAATGTCGATCGCGTCTTCTTGTTGTTGTAAATTCTCTAATAAGATCACAAATTCGTCTCCCCCAAACCGTGCAATGGTATCTTCTTCTCGTAAGCAATTTTGTAAGCGTTGGGTGACAGTAATTAATAATTGATCACCTGCCTTATGCCCAAAGGAATCATTAATAGCTTTAAACCGATTTAAGTCCAGGAAAAAGATAGCAAAATGGGATGATGCTTTTTCCTGTTTTCGGGAATGGGATTGCATGAGGTGATTTAAGCGATCTAATAGTAAGTAACGGTTCGGTAAGCCGGTTAGTTTGTCATGAATAGCATCGTGCTGTAACTGTTGTTGTAATTCAATGCGATGGTTTAGTTCCGTTTGTAATTGTTGATAGAGTTGAATTTGTTGCAGCGCGATCGCGAGTTGATTACTAACATCGCTCAGTAATTTTTGCTCAGATTGCCGCCAATACCGAACCTTATCACTCTGTTGCAGACAAATTTCCCCTTGTAGATGATTATCGTACCAAATGCCGGTTGCTAACAAAGATTGTGTATCCATATGACAAGCAGCTTGGTAAAGTGAACCAGAAGTTAGTTCCATTTCCCGATCATCAATGGCAATCACTGGATGTTCATTTAACCATTGTTGAGCTTGATAAGGATGATACTGTAATAGAGACAAAGGTTCTTCTAATGAAGTTTCTTCTTGAGAGGCAAGTTTTACTAACTCAAAATAAGAACGGTCTTCAGAATACACAACCAAAATAACACGACTAACTTGGAAGACTTCTAATAGCGTATTAACTGTTTCTTCAACTACTTCTTCTCGATCCAAACTTTGACGAATGGTTTGAGTAATTGAGTTTAGGAGGCGTTCTCGTTCCGCTTGTTCT
>JAHEOB010000380.1 GCA_018610095.1 Halothece sp. MAG | reverse complement strand
TGCTAGACTGGCTTACAGAGGGAATTGCCCCTTGAAAAACCAGATAAATGATGAGTTGACCCAATAACGAACTTCCTACAGCAATGGTAAGATTCCGTCCTTTCCAAAGCCCTTTTACTTCACGCACCAGTTGCGGATTCCAGTCACTAATGCGCGATCGCGCTGATGCTAGCATGGTTTATCACTCCTTACCTCATGGTTGACAATGCTGACTTAATGATACTGCTGTTGTTGAGTGTATTTTACATGGTTCAGCTAAAATTGGGAATTGCTGAAAGCGTTAATGGTTGTTAACTTTACGAGACTTGTTTATGATCCAATTGTAAAAATAGGTTTTCTAAATCCTGTTGTTGGGTATGAAACTCAGTAATTGAAAGACCAGACTCTAGCAGCGATCGCAGCAGTTGCGATTTTTCTTGTTCCGTCCCCGTAAATTTAACTTTAATTTGATTGTGATGGGGTTGTCTTTGATAAGTTTCAACGCCAGAAAATTGGGATAACTGAATTTCTAAATTTGATAATTGATCTAAGGTCGTAATGATTAATTCTTGTTTGGGATATCGCTGATAAAGTTCTGCTAAAGGCGCACTTTCCACTAAATATCCTAACTCCATAATGCCAATAGAAGTACAAATTTCGCCTAAATCACTCAAAACATGGGACGAAATTAAAATTGTCATTCCCGCTTGGTGTAAAACGTTAATGACTTCCCGAAACTGTTGACGGGAAATGGGATCAAGTCCTGAAACAGGTTCATCTAATAATAATAAAATGGGTTCATGAATAATGGTACGTGCTAAACTTAATCGTTGACGCATTCCCCGAGATAACGTGGAAATGAAACTGTGACGTTTGGAACTCAGTTGGACTAACTCTAACACTTCTTCAATGCGACGGCGTAAGTGCGGTTGACGAAGATAATAAAGACGACCAAAATATTCTAAATAGTCCCAAACCGTGAGATCATCATAGACGGGAAAATCATCAGGTAAATATCCGAAACGACGTTTAAGGGGAAAATGAGATTGATGAAACGGTAATTTCTCTTGAAACCAATAAATTTCACCGACAGTGGGTTCTTCAATGCCTGCTAGCATTCGGATCAGCGTCGTTTTTCCCGAACCATTGGGACCAATTAAACCATAGACTTCACCACTTGTTATTTGTAAATCAATGTCACAAACTGCTAGCTTGCGATCAAATTGCTTCGTTAATCCTCGGGTTTCAATTGCGAAGTTATTCATAGCATTAAAATTGACAATTAACCACTAATCACTGATAATTGACGCTCTCATAACCAATTATGAACCAATGCTATTTGCTGATGTTCCTCCCCCCATTGAAACCACTACGCAATCCAATCCTGTTTCTCATGTTGCCTTCACCACCCCAGTAACATCTCTCAAAGACAAACCCATTAGGGAGATTCAGATTACCGTACGAGGAGGGAAAACTCAACAATGGAAACTTGCCCAGAATAATAATCAGGATCAATCCCCCTCCGAGGTATTAGAAATTACGGCAGATAAACAAACGTTTGATCCCGACAAACAAGTGGTGACAGCCCAAGGCAATGTGCGAGTTGAATTTGCCCAAGGGGTATTACTGGCTGATCAATTAAGAATTAATCTGGAAAGCCGACTAGCGGTGGGAACGGGGAATGTAACCTTCCAACGGGGAGAACAAATTTTACGGGGTCAACGGTTTGAGTATAACTTTGGATTAGATAGCGGTCGGATTGTGCAAGCTGGGGGCGAAATTTTTCAGCCTAGCTTAGAACAAGACTTAGCTATTGGTTTCGATTCTAATCAAAGTGACTCTAATCGGATTGAGGAACCCGTTCAAGACGTTCAACCCCAACAGGGAGTCCAATTTTCCCTTGGAGGGGGTCCTGATGTGAGTAATTTGAGTGTACCAGAAGGAGGGGGTACAATTTCTCGATTCCGTTTTGAAGCGGATGAATTGGAACTGGATGGGGGCAACTGGAACGCCAACAATCTGCGGATTACCAATGATCCCTTTTCCCCTCCTGAATTAGAACTTCGTGCTGAGAATGCCAAGTTTCGGCAAATTGGACCTTCCAAGGATGAGTTAGTAGCCTCTGACTTACGCCTAGTGTTTGATGATGGCTTTTCCATTCCCATTCCTCGGGAACGAATTGTGTTTGATGGGAGAGAACGAGGACTCAATCTAGTCAATGTTGGTTTTGATGGCGATGAACGAGGGGGCTTATTTATTGAACGAGAATTCCCTATTATTGAAGCGGATCAATGGGACTTTAGTTTAACCCCGCAATACTTTCTACAGCAGGGGATTTTCGATAAGACCCTTACTGATCCCGAAGTATTTGGACTCAAAGCTAACTTACAAGGGCGTTTTAGTCCTCGTACTGCCCTTAGTGTTAATGCTGCATTAATTGGCATCTCGGATGAAATCTTCCAAGAAAATTTTCAAGGACGTGCCCAACTCCAACAAGCGATCGGGCGAGATGAAGGAAAACATACCCTTAATATCGAAGCCAGTTTTCGGGAACGTTTCTTCAGTGGTTCTTTAGGCTTTCAAAGGGTACAAAGTAGTTTCGGGGCATTAATTACTTCGCCAACCTTTACCATTGCTGACACCGGCATTGCGTTCAATTATGAAGCTGGTATCAAGCGGATCAATGCTGATACTGATGTGGAAGAACTCCTCGATGAGAATCGCGATAATGATCGAGTAACGCTGACTCGGTATCAATTAGGAACACAATTTAGTTGGGATACGCCACTTTGGCAAGGGGATACCTTACCAGCCACGCCAGACCAAGGGCTACGATTTACACCAACCCCTGTTCGTCCCAATCTTCGTTTCAAAACCAATTTGGCTGGAATTACCACCTTTTATAGTAATGGTGATCAACAAAATTTTTTAGATGTCATCGTTGGCTTAGAAGGAGAATTGGGTCATTTTAGCGAGGATGCCTTTGACTATACCGGTTTTGATATCTCCTATCGACAAGCGATCGGGGCAGGAGAATCTCCATTTGAATTTGATCGGTTAGTGGATCGCCGACGACTTTCAATGGGGGTGATACAACAAATTTATGGTCCTTTCTTACTTGGATTTGATACCTCATTTAATTTAGATAACGGAGAATTTATTAGAAGCGATATTATTCTGGAATATTCTCGGCGAACCTACAATTTAAGGCTTAGCTATGATCCCACTTTACAAATTGGTTCCTTCACCATACAAATTAATGGCTTTAATTGGCGCGGTTCATCTGATCCCTTTGATGAGATTAATACTGGCGTACCAGGCGGAAGACGTTAATGATACTGCTAGCATAAAAATTGGTCGTTACAGCAACAGTTTGATTTTTTAGGAATAATGATAATTAAACAGTTTCCCATTAGCTTAGTCACTTTCTTAACACCTTTAACGCTAGGAATTTCTCTGTTAGGAGTTTCCTCAGTGCAAGCTGAGAGTAATAATCAAAAGGTTGAACCATCAAACCAAGCACCATCTGAACAAGAGACAGATGTTGATCCTGAAAAAGCCTCCTTAATTAAGGAATATATTGAAGTTTCCAATGAGAAAGAGATGGTGATTGAATCAATTACAATCGGATTAGAAGAAAATCCTCAAATTCCAAATGATATAGTTGAGGAATATGTCAATCGTTTTGAAGCAGATTATGTGGATTTAGTGACGCCAATCTATGCCGAACACTTTACCACTGAGCAATTAGAGGCACTGATTGAATTCTATCAATCTGATGTCGGTCAAAGTATTGCAGAGCAAACGCCAGAGGCTTATCGTGATGCCTATGAGCGAACTTTCAATTGGGGACAAAAAACCATGCAAGAGATTATGGAAGAAAGGAGAAATCAACCAATGCCAGAGGTGCCAGACAATCAAAACCAAGATGATCAAATGAGTGAGTAACCCTAAATCTGGGGTAAAGGAGGGGGAAACTAGTAACAAATAACCAACGAGCAATATGTCAATTTCTCTAGAAGAATATCAACAACGTCGGCAAACCTTAATGGAAAAAATTGGTCAGGGAACTGCCATTTTTCGGAGTGCGCCTCTAGCGGTAATGCACAATGATGTGGAGTATCCGTTTCGTCAAGATAGTGATTTTTATTATTTAAGTGGTTTTGATGAAGAGGAAGCGGTTTTAGTGCTTGCCCCTCATCATGAACAACATCAATTTATTCTCTTTGTTCAACCAAAAAATGTGGAAAAAGAAACTTGGACAGGATATCGCATTGGGGTAGAAGCTGCCAAAAAAGAATTTGGGGCGGATGAAGCCTATCCAATTGAAGAACTGGATGAAAAATTACCGGACTATTTAAAACAAGCAGACTGTATTTATTATCATTTTGGACGGGATGAGGCGTTTAATAATAAGGTTCTGAATCATTGGCGAAAACTGATTGCACAATTTCCAAAACGGGGAACTGCTCCTAGCGCGATCGCGGATACTAATTTTATTTTACACCCTTTACGACAAGTTAAAAGTGATCAAGAATTATCCCTAATTCGCCATGCCGTTGATATTGCGACAGAAGCCCACAATCAGGCCCTAACAATTGCTAAGCCGGGTAAATACGAATACGAAATTCAAGCAGAAATTGAATATATTTTTAGTAAACATGGGGCAAAATCTCCTGCTTATCCCACAATTGTTGCGTCAGGAAAAAATGCTTGCATTCTCCATTATATTGATAATAATAAACAGCTCGAAGAGAATGACTTACTGTTAATTGATGCTGGTTGTTGCTATCAATATTATAACTCGGATATTACTCGCACTTTTCCTGTAAGTGGCAAATTTACACCGGAACAAAAAACCATTTATGAACTGGTTTTAGAAGCGCAATTAAAAGCGATTGATGAAGTAAAACCGGGTAATACCTATAATCAGTTTCATGATAAAGCAGTGCGAGTGTTAGTGGAAGGATTAGTGGATTTAGGGATTTTGCAAGGCAACGTTGATGAAATTATTGAACAGGAAGAATATAAATCTTATTATATGCACCGAACTGGGCATTGGTTAGGGTTAGATGTTCACGATGTTGGTGGCTATAAAGTGGGAGAAGATCATTGGCAAACGCTTCAGCCTGGACAAGTTCTCACCGTCGAACCGGGACTTTATCTATCGCCTAATGCCAAATTAGCGGAAGGACAACCTGAACTTCCCCAACGCTGGCATGGGATTGGTGTCAGAATTGAGGATGATGTTTTAGTCACTCGCGACGGGAATGAAGTTCTCAGTGCCGGTGTTCCCAAATCGGTGGAAGCCATGGAAAACGGTATTTCCGCCAATCAAGGTAGTTAAGCACATGATGAACGTTGTACAAATGAGATTCGCTTGCTATACAATAAAAAATAAGATTCAGTGCTAGAATAAGTGGGTTACTGTTTTTTTTAGATTACTATGCCTTTAAGTGAACTAACACCCATCTTTCGAGAGTTCAGCCAACAACCTATTAGTTTTATGGGTGGTTTTTTGTCAGGGATGCTACACCTCAATCCCAATCAAGATCCGCTTAAAAGTTGGCTGGAACAACAAGGGAGGAATGAGTCTAATAACAGTAATAATCAACAAAGTAACGCTCCCAAATCTATTGAGATTGAATAAATCAATGATCATTGTGCTAAGAATAAACCGTGAGTTGTGATCCTTGGGCGGTTTTTGTTACTTCAATGCGATTTTCAAATGCCTCTTTAAATTGGGGCATATGAGTTACGGCAAGGATACAAGAAAAATCCGGCGCGATCGCGTTAATAGCTGCAATTAAACGTTCACATCCTTCACTATCTTGGGTGCCAAATCCTTCATCCACAATCAGTAATTGAAGGGCGGTTCCGGATCGTTGGGCTAATAGTTTCGCCAAGGCTAGGCGGATGGCAAAATTAATACGAAATCCTTCTCCTCCTGAGTAGGTTTCATAAGGTCGCGTTCCCTGAGCATCAGCAATTAAAATATCAAGAGTGTCAATGAGTTTTTGTTCTTTTTTGGATTTGGATTTTCCTGCCCGTTGGGTTACAAATTGCACGTGAAGTTGATTGCCTGTTAGACGATTTAAAATATGGTTGGTTTCCGTTTCGAGTTGGGGTAACACATTTTCAATCATTA
>JAHEOB010000379.1 GCA_018610095.1 Halothece sp. MAG | reverse complement strand
GGCAAGTTATTCTGCCCAGTGGAATGGCTAATCATAATTGCTAAAAACAGTGCCTTCAATTTTTAATTCCTTATTTTGCTATCAAAGAACAAGCGCGATTTAGCGAAAGTTCATCACTTTAGGAAGCAGCGATCGCGCACCAATAAATTTGCAAATAAGTTTCAATAAAGTTAGACTGCTATTAGCAGTTCAGCAAACTGTGTTTCGAGGTAGCAATAAGGAGGAATTATGCTACAGCAAGCTAAACAGCAAAAACAAGCCAATTTTGGTCGGATTCAAATTGAAGTTAATGAAAACGACCTCTCTACCACGACCGTCCAATCCAGCTTTGATAGTGATGGTGAAGATGGCAAAGGTGGACCACCAGCCGCTAAATTGAATCCCTAATTAGCCCTCAGCACTGGGTTGTCATTTAAAAGTTAACAATGACTGGGTTATTAGCACTATTGATTACAGTTGCTAGTAGCCCAGTTTAACCTAAGATACCAAGCTAAAGTGTAGCTGCAATTACTGGAATCAGCATGGAGACATTAAATTATTTACTATCACCGTACACCGCTCAGGATTTTTTGACAAATTATTGGCAGCAAAAAGCACGTCATATTTCTGCCAACAATTCTGATAAATTTCGCCACATTTTTTCTTGGAAAAGTCTAAACTATCTTCTGAATTTCCACGAAAAAAATTATCCCCTGTTTCGCCTCGCAAAAGATAAACAGGTTTTAAAAGAAGCTGATAATTATCAATTTTTAAAACGCTGCCAACAAGGATCGACTTTAATTATTGATCAAATTGATGAGCGCGTTCCAGAAGTAAGTGAACTCGCTAATGCCATTCAATATGAATTGGGCATTGGTCATCGTACTCAAGTTAATGGTTATTGTTCTTGGCCAGGAACACAAGGGTTTGATTGCCACTATGATACCCATGAAGTGTTTATTTTACAAATAGAAGGGTGCAAAGAATGGTTTGTCTTTCCTGATACCATCAAAGCTCCTTTGTCTCCATCCACGGAAGCCAATCCCCCTGAAACTGATCCCTATATTCACACGACACTTTATGCAGGAGATGTCCTTTATATTCCTCGGGGTCATTGGCACTACGCGATCGCGCAAGATCAACCCTCGCTTCATTTAACGTTAGGAGTTCACTGTCATAAAGGAATTGATATTTTTGATTGGTTAAAAGAACAATTTAAGGATCAGGAAACATGGCGTTATAATCTTCCCGTAGGCGTTAATCAACTTGATTCTGCTTCACTACAACAATATTTAGAACAGTTGACGCAAGAGTTAGTCAATTACTTAAATCGTCCTGACTTAACCAAACAATACGCAGATTATTTAGCTAGCCAAGAAGTGCAACCTGTTAGTTATGATTTTCCTCATCAAGTTGGGTTTGGGCTAGAAGATATAAAACCCCATACTTATTTTTATCGTCCTGCGTATCAACGAGTAATGTTTGACTTTAATGAAAAAAAGCAACAATATCGCATCCGAATTGGCACTCAAGAAATTAAACTCGCTGGTGTTCCCACTACATTTATAGAAAACCTATTTTCATATCAAGAATTTAGTGGCTATGATATTCAAAAATGGCTAGCAGATTTTGATTGGGATAGTGAGATTTTACCACTTTTATCTTATTTAGTAAAACAACGGGTTATTTTGATCAATAATCAAAAAACAGCTTTATTGAATCAAGATTCCTTCTCTCAGGAAATGGTACAATGAATCAACCAATGTTTTGTGCAGAAGGCTCTCGGGCAGTTCAAGAAAATCCCATTGGTCATGCTTCAATTCATCCCTATTATGTGTTAATTGAATGTCCCACCCCTTGGCCCTATCAAGCCTTAGAATCCTCTCCCCTTCCACCGGATGTTAAAACATTACCCAACTATCTTTACCAAACGGGAAAACCAAGTCGCTTTTTATTAATTTACAATCAAAAATTAGCTCTTCCCCAAACCTATCGAGTGATTATCTTGAAACGGCAAAAGGGATGGTCGCAAGGCTATAACAAACGAGAATACCACCTCAATGATTTAGCAGATGTTGCTGGGATTGTGGAACAAGATTTAGCAGGCAATCCTCCCACAGAAAATGTTGTTAGTAATCAAGTTCGTGATTTATTAGTTTGTACCCATGGCAGTCATGATCAGTGTTGTGCTCGTTATGGCAAGCCATTTTTTTATGAGGCAAACCAATTAATTGATCAATTATCTCTTAATCAGAGTGTTCGAGTTTGGGAAGTCAGTCATATCGGAGGACATCGCTTTGCCCCCACCCTTATTGATTTCCCATCAGGACGGTATTATGGCAAAATTAGCACTTCAGAATTGAGCCATATTTTACAACAAATAGACAATTATGAAGTTTTTAGTCATGTTTATCGCGGTTGGGGCATTTTACCAAGAACCGCTCAAATATTGGAACAACATTTAATTTTGCAATGGGGTTGGGAGTGGTTTCAAAATCGAGTTTTTCTTCCAGTCAATGTTATCGAAAAGAGTGAAACGGAACAATTGACAACCCTTTGGTATCAACAACCCGATGGCACAATAGGCGGTTATCAGGGACGAGTGATTCATGATCCCAATGAAAATATTTGCATTTATGGTTCGTGTAATGCCTCTGAACCGTCAACCTTTATTAATCGGAAACTTGCGGAAGTTCAACCGTTTAATTAACAAGATAAACTAGTATTAAAGGCTCCAGCGCTGGATATTAAGGTTAACTAAGCGATGAACCAAATTACCAGTCCCATCCAATGGACAATTTATGACTTAGATGCACTTCCTGAAAATGAAGAAATTCGCCGTGAAATTGTTGATGGAGAATTATTTGTGACTCGCGCTCCCCATTGGAAACATCAGGATCTGATTGCAAAATTAACCATAGCATTGGGAAACTAGTCACAACAACATAGCAATGGGCAGATTATTCCTAGCCCTGGTATAATTCCCTCTCAAGAAAATAGCGTCATTCCTGATTTAGTCTGGGTAAGTAAGGAACGACTGGCTCAAATTGAAGATGAAGCAGGACATTTTACGGGATTTCCAGAGTTAGTAATTGAAGTCCTTTCCCCAGGCGAAAAAAATATTTACCGTGACAAACAAGCCAAATTAAAATTGTATTCGCAGGGAGGCGTTCAAGAATATTGGGTTGTGGATCGCTTTAATCAACAAGTTGAAGTCTATCGTCAAGATAATGGAAAACTTACGATTCAATCCAGCCTGACAACATCAGATGATTTAACGTCACCTTTATTGC
>JAHEOB010000378.1 GCA_018610095.1 Halothece sp. MAG | reverse complement strand
CAAACATTTAGAAATTTTATCTAACGCGATACCCTGTTAATTACTCTCCCAATTTCCAACAAAGACACATTCTTAATTCATCAGATTGCCAAATGCTATCTAGTTTTTTTGATAAGATAGGAAATTGTTGTTGGCATTTAATTTTTTCATGCATCCAAAGATGAGCCAACGAAGACTCCTATCTTTAGTCGCCCATGGTTCGGGTTTTTTTTCGTTTTTATTGTTATTCCTTACGATTCCGACTATTATTGCATTTACCAGTAATGATGAAATCACCAAGGAAAATGCCCGAGAATCTCTTAATTTTCAAATTACCGTTATCATTCTAATTCTATTATTGTTTTCTCTAATTGCTCTTTTTTTTCGGATGTTTTGGCTTGAGAATGTGACTTCAATTTCAATTATCATGGCAATTGTTGGTGTTCCGCTCATGATTGCTTTGATTGGAATTATCACAATCATGGATTTAATTATGCCTTTGATTGCAATTATGGAAATTTTAAATAATCCTTATCGTGTTTATCGCTATTCATTTATTTTGCGAATTTTATAAAAGCCTTCTATTTAATCCTTGATTCTATTTAATTGCAAACATCAGCTAGCATAGATACACTTTATCGATATAATAATAAAATAATTTGAATCGTTCTGAGGATAGATATTAATGATGGGAGTCAAACTATATTTAGGAGAGGGAGCAGGATTAATATTCAAAACCCTGCCATTTATTGGAATTCGTCTGGGAACTTATGCCTTATTGGGACTAGGGCTAGCGCTTTATTTTGCTGTTGCAGGCGGAATCGCTTGGCTTTTGGGACAAGTCTTAGGCCTTTTAGGAGTCATTGTGTTTTTAGCTGCATTTGCTGGTGCTTGGATTTTAGTGCAGTGGGCGAGGAAATATTGGCTCTATTTGTTACAGGCAGCCCACATTGCTGTCATGACAGAATACATTTATGGTCGGACTCCAGAAGGCGGGCAAATCCAATATGGTAAGCAACAAGTTATGGATCGCTTTCGGGATACCAGCTTGATGTTTGCTGTGGATGAACTTATTGATGGGATTGTTAAAGGGATTAACCGCAACTTTGCTCGAATTACCCAAATTTTGCCGATTCCCAATTTAGAAAATCTGACCAACATTATTGAGCAGATTTCGGTTTTTGCAACCACCTATATTGATGAAGCCATTTTAAGTCGAGCTTATCAACATCGTGAACAAAATGTGTGGGCAGTTGCTCAAGATGGGATCATTCTTTATGCCCAATCATGGAAACCTGTCTTGGCTAATGCTGTAGCACTTACAGTTATTAATTATTTAGAAATGGCACTGCTTCTGGTCATTTTGGGAATTCCTGCAATTGCCCTTGGAATAGTCATTCCAGTAGAAGCCATTCGGACATTGTTGGGAGTAATGGTTCTTGTAGCGGTTTGGATGTTTAAGTTAGCGGTTTCTGATGCCTATGCCATGGCAGTTACCTTACTAGCCTATCATCGTTCCATTGAAGGAGTGGAACCCAATCCAGAATGGAAAGAACGTTTGGAAGGGCTTAGTGAACAGTTTCGTCAATTGGGCGATCGCGCTGCATCTGCTGTAGCGGGAGAAGAAATAAATCCCCAACAATCTTCTTCCTCAGACACAACCACTAATTCTCAAGACACCTCTTCTCAGCAAGATTGGGAGTAAACAGTAAAGAATGGAGATCAACTACCTGCCCAATGACAGCGACGGCAGGGGCGCTAAAGTCTTCTTGTTTCATTTTCTCAATAATGGTATCTAAGGTGGCTAGCAGTTGTTCTTGTTCTGGACAAGTTCCCCAGCGAATAAGGGCAATGGGGGTTTCTCCACTTAAGCCCCCTTCTTTTAGTTGAGCAATAATATGATCAAGGTTATGGATGCCCATAAAAATCACAATGGTTTCTGAGCCCTGCGCGATCGCGTGCCAATTGACATGGGGACGATATTTTCCCACCGCTTCATGCCCAGTAACAAAGGTAACAGAGGAACTCAAATGACGATGGGTCAAAGGAATCCCCGTATAGGCAGGGGCAGCTACACCTGCGGTAATCCCAGGCACCATTTCCACTGAAATCCCTGCTTCCACTAAATCTCCCATCTCTTCACCGCCGCGCCCGAAAACAAAGGGGTCTCCTCCTTTGAGGCGTACCACAATGGCATGGCTGTGGGCTTTTTCAATTAAAATTCGGGTCGTTTCTGATTGCAGCTTGGAATGTCGCCCTCGTCGCTTCCCAGCATTAATGATTTCCGCTTGGGGATTAATCATTCCTAAAATGGGCTCACTGACTAAGGCATCGTGAACCACCACATCAGCATGTTCCAATAGCGTTTTGCCTTTTAAAGTAAATAATCCAGGGTCTCCTGGCCCTGCGCCCACTAAATAAACTTTACCAAGCGGTTGTTGATGAGTCATAGGATAATTCATGAATAATGACCTCAGTTAGGGAAATGCAGCGACTTAAAGGGGGTCCAACTTCTAATTGAACCGATGGGAACTGTTGTTTTAACCATTCCACTTCCTGCGCGATCGCGTCAGTAATGCCCCCTGGAAATAGAAAATAAGGTAAAATATAAATCGCCTGTTTTCCCTGTTCCACCAAAGTTGCGATTTGTTCATGCAACGTTGGAGACACCGACCAATAGGCAGTTGTCGCTCCTAACTGGTTTGCTAATTGCAGAATCGGTCGATTTCCTCCTTTCCGTCGGCTGCCATGTGAGACTATTATTGTAGCGGATTGTGGCCAGGTTGTTTTCAACCGAACGGGATCAACCGTAGAATTGGTCAACTGTTGAGCCATTAAACAAGATTCACCTAAATAGGAAGTTAATTGAATCTGGAGTTGAGGGCTAAGTTGCTGGCTTGCCTGTGCTATTGCTGATGGGATATCTTCTCGCACGTGAACCCCTGGCAGTAGGAATAACGGCATCACCTTTAAACAAGTGATTCCCTTGGCAATGATTTGAGAACCGATTTGCGCGATCGCGTCTTCTAAGGATAATTCCGCTAATTCCAAAGCAGCCGTATAAACTAAAGGCTGAGGAGGTTGCGTCAGAACGGCTGCCGATTCTCTTTTAGTTGAAGCAACACCACCAACCTCGAGCTTTTGACGAACTTGCTGAGCCAACCAACTCACCTCTTGGTGAGGGCGGGGGTCACGACTCCCATGGTAAACCAGTAAATAAGCAGTGTTCTCCAGCAATAGCAACCCTCTGATAGTAAACGTCTAGTTCGATCATAACCAGTGGCTAGGAACTATTTTGTATAAATTGGTACCATTAAGGCGCGAGACGTTCTTGCAACCAACCACCATTGGACTGTTGACGATAGCGCAATCGATCATGTAAACGATTAGGACGACCTTGCCAAAATTCAATTTCAGTGGGAATTAACCGATAGCCTCCCCAATGAGGTGGTTTGGGAACCGTTTGATTGTCATATTTCTGTTCTAATTCGCGCATTTTCGCTTCTAATTCCTCACGGGAAGCAATGACCTCACTTTGATTAGAAGCCCAAGCTCCCAACTGAGAACCAAATGGACGGCTAGCAAAATATGCTTCTGATTCTTGCGTGGAAACTTTTTCCACTTCTCCTTCGATACGCACCTGTCGTTCTAACGGTGCCCACCAAAACACTAACGCTGCCCAAGGATTCACTGCTAATTCTTGTGCTTTTCGACTATTGTAATTGGTATAAAAAACAAATCCGTGATCATCTACCTCTTTTAATAAGACAATTCGGGCTGAAGGTTTGCCCTCAGCGTTGACAGTTGCTAATGTCATAGCATTCGCATCAGGCAAATCGGCTGCTAAAGCCTGATCAAACCAAGTTTGAAATTGAATAATGGGATTGGCATCAGTATCACTTTCATGCAATCCCTCACGAGCATAATCACGACGTAATTTTCCAAGCTCAGAACTCATTATGGAATTGCCAACTCATCCTAATGGAGTTTACCACAAGTTGTTTGAGGGCAATATCCACTGCTCCCACTCGGTTCATTTGTCCAGCGCCAATCCTGGCAATTGCGCGATCGCGTTAAGGATTCTCAGCCCTCATGCTAAACCAAATTAGAAAAGCCTGTCCCAGCGTTTAGTACAGATACGATGTAGTAACGAAGCTACTTACCTTCAGCGATCGCGCTAACCTTCGGCGATCGCGCGAAGATTCGGACAATAACCGTATCAACATTCACCACTTGCCTAAATGAAACTTTTATAAATTATTCGATTAGCTTCTACCTTATTGGCAGCGCGATCGCGTTCAAGGGTTTCTTCTTTGTCCCCAAAAAATATCAAAGTAATACCATTTTGGAAAAGTAAAGTAAAAGTGGATTTCCCTAATCCCTTCTTTAAAGCAAATGTAAGGTAGCACTAATTATTCAAAAAGGCATTACATAGAATCGGGGTTATGAAAAAGCTTAAAACGATTAGGATCAAGATAGATAGCTTGTTTTAGATCTCTATATCCTTTTTCTAAATAACCTTGTTTTTTGTAAACTAACCCTCGATTATGATAATAATCAGGGTCATTGGGATTAAGAGTAATAGCTTGAGTATAGTTTTGAATTGCTGCTTTTAAATTTCCTAGATTATCGTGAGCATCTCCAATATGATAATAGGCTTCATCATCATTAGGTTCAAGAATAACTGTTTGATTTAGATCTCCAATTACTTTTTCCAAATTCCCTTGTTTTTTGTGAACTAAAGCCCGATTATAGTAAATATTAGGGTCATTAGGATTAAGAATAATAGCTTGAGTATAGTCTTGAATTGCTGCTTCTAAATTTCCTAGATCATCGTAAGCATTCCCACGAGCATAATAAAACTGATCATGATTAGGCTGAAGAGTAATTGCTTGATTTAGATCTCTAATTGCTTTTTTTAATTGACCTCTGATTCTGTAAGCTCTCCCTCGATTATAGTAATAATCAGAATTATTAGAATTAAGAGCAATTGCTTGAGTATAATCTTTAATTGCTGCTTCTAAATTTCCTTGTTCAGAATAAATAGTTCCACGATTATAGTAGGCATTATCATCATTAGACTGAAGAGTAATTGTTTGAGTTAGATCTTTAATTGCTTTTTTATTTTTTCCATTTTTGTGATAAGCAAGTCCTCTAAATTTATAAGCATCAGCATATTGGGATT
>JAHEOB010000377.1 GCA_018610095.1 Halothece sp. MAG | reverse complement strand
TCCATGGTGCTACGGCCAAATAAAGGAGGATGGGGATAAATTTCTTCCAAATAACGACAAATGGCTTCCGATTCACATAAAACGGTGCCATCGTCTAATTCTAGAGAAGGAACGGTACAATTGGGATTTTTTTGGCGATACCAATCTGCAAATTGCTCTTTTTGAGGCAAGTTAACGGAAATCGTTTCTAGCTCAATTCCTTTTTGGGCTAAAAAAACGCGAACTTTCCGAGGACTCGGTGCTTTTTCATAATCATATAATTTCATCGTTTCTAGTTGATGTCGAGTCCTTATTAAACCGAAGCAGTGGAAGCCTCACTGGTTTGTGTTTGCAGTACGCGATTTAATTTACCACTTTGATAGCCTTCTAAATCCAAGGTGACAAACAAAAACCCTAATTCTTGAAATTTCTCGGTTAGTTGCTGTAAATCGGTATTCACAACAAAGTTTTGAATTTGATCAGGAGACAATTCAATTCGCGCGGTATCCCCGTGAGAACGCACTCGGATATGGTTCCATCCTAATTGACGGAGATAGACTTCTGCCCTTCCTACCCGTTGCAGTTTGGCAATGGTAATTTCTTCCCCATAAGGAAAACGGGAACTCAGACACGGTTGGGAAGGTTTATCCCACCAGGGGAGATTTAATTGTTGGGTAATTTCGCGAACTTCAGTTTTGGTGATACCAACTTCCGCTAACGGCGATCGCGCCCCCCGTTCTTTTGCAGCTTGAATGCCAGGGCGATAATCTTGCAAATCATCGGCATTTACCCCATCAATCACAAAAGGATACCCTCGGGTAAGGGCAATGGGTTTTAGGGTATCATGGAGTTCACTTTTACAAAAATAGCAGCGATTGACAGGATTGGAGGTATAGTTGGGATTTTCCATTTCTTTGGTTTCGATTAACTCATGGTGAATGCCAATCACTTCTGCTTGCTGTTGGGCTTCGTCTAATTCTTCCGGGAGAAGAGACGGAGAGACAGCAGTGATAGCTAAGGCTTTCTCCCCTAATACCTCTTGGGCAACTTTTGCCACCAACGTACTATCAATCCCACCGGAATAGGCAATTAAGGCACTATCCATTTGGGCAAATAAGTTTCTCAGTTGTTGTAATTTTTCCATCGTTACTCCCACTGCAATGTCTTTTTCTCTAGCGTAACGGTTCCCTTAAAACTGCCGACGAGAGAAGATTAATGTCGCGATCGCGAGTAGTAAAATGGTATAAATAATCCCATAAACGGCATCACTGACTAAAACACTTGTATCTGGAAGTAATCCATACACCGCTTCGTTACGGAAATTGAGACGGGATAAATCCGGTAAAATTAAAAACAAGGTTTCGGTTAAGGCTTTGACGTTGGAATCCTCACTTAATTCGCCTAACTCTAATAAATCTTGGCTAAAATGCCCCATCAAGTAAACGCCAAACGAGAGTAAGGTAGCAAGAATGGAACTAGTAAACACGCCAAATAACAGCGCAACCGCTACTAATAGGGCAAGTTCAATCATTAAATAAACTAATGATAGCGCGATCGCGCCAACAGGGTAACTAGTACCGTTTAAGCTGAGTAATCCAAAGCCAATGATGCCCATTACTGCCACTAAAACAATTAATACTGCCGATAACCCTAAATGTTTACCAATCATTAACTCGGCGCGAGTAATGGGTTTGGGAATTAATACCAATACCGTGCGCTTTTCAATTTCCTTGTTAATTAACCCTGTACCAACGAAAATCGCTACAATTGCACTCAGTAGTCCAATGCCACCGAGGCTTAAATCCACTAAAATTTTGTCACCGGCACCGACAGCTACTTTGGGAATCAGTTGGATGGCAATAACCATTAATAAGGCAAAGAAGCCAATCAAATATAAAATGCGATCGCGAATAACCTCGCGAAAGCCATTCCTAGCAATGGTTGCTAATCGTTGGAGATTGGGAAATAATTCTGCAAACAAATCCCTAACCATAATTCCGAAATGATTCAGCACTCTGATCATAACTTCACATTGAGAAATTTCAAAGCTAATTCCTCTACCCTACAATCGGTAACATGGGAGTCACTGCCATCACGTCTTTAAATGAGCTATCAATTCCTAAAAGAACAAATCTTAGAACGCTCGCGACAATTATGGCAAACGCTTTCGGGCAATCATCAACTGGAAATTGTCACTTCTCCAGAAAAAAGCACGTTACTGTTTTTAGAAAGATACCACAGCCAATTATTTCCCCAACAAACTCCTCTGGAATTATCCAACGATCGCACGATTTTACCGTTAACATTGCGAACGGCAGAGTTGATTTTAAAACAAGTTGATATTTATTATTGTCCCAAACGAGTGGAAACCTTATTAGCTTATTGTGATCCTTTTACTGCCGTTGCTACTTTTCTGAATGCACTGAATTTTTCTTATCAACAGTTGCTACAGTTTCCTGAAAAGCAACGGATTTGCCAAGCCATTATTAACCAATTTGTCGAAATTGACGAAACATCTCATAATCACATTTTGATCAATGAATTTCCCTTATATGAAGCGGCGGCAACCCATCATTTAAAACAGTTTTACCAAACCGCTTTTGCTTTTCAACGAGCCATTGATATTATTCTTTTATTAGAACATCAAAAACCTCGCAATTATCAACGTCAACAGGCCAAACTCATTCAGTTTTGGCATCGCCAATCCCTAAAAGATTTAGAGAAAACAATTCAAACCTTAAGTAATTAAAGCGATGCAGTATTCTCAACCTCACTTATCTTTTACAATTTCTTATATCCTAGGAATTATTGTCGGCATCGTAATTGCCATTAGCCAACTCTTACCAAGCGAAGCCTTACCCATTTTTGGCTTAGCCCACTTACTATTCCTCGTTTGTTTTGGATTTATTATGCCCCATTCGATTAAAGAACAAGTGGGTAATCGGATTCAAACTGCAGGCTATCTCCACACCCTGATTGGATTTTCCTCTGCTTTGATTTTATTAGGAACGGATCAGACTGGGCAAGGCAATTTAAACGATGTGCTATATCCCCTTGGGAGTGCTTTATCAACCAGTATTGTCGGTTGGTTATTAGGGGGAGAAATTTCCAGTTTAGGAGAAAATTACCAACAGGAAACTATCCGCTCTGAATTTCAGAAATTAACTGATGAACTTCGAGATTTTACAGGGGCGGTTCAAGAGGTTCATACGGCTTACTTTAATACCATGAAGCAATTATATCAGAATTATAGCCAATTACAAGAGGAACAAGAAACGCTTCTGAAACGACATCAAGAAATTCAAGCTCAAATCATCAAAGAAACTCAAGATTTTCAACAAGAAATATTAAAGACCAATGCTGAAGCAAGTGCCAATTTAAATCAACTATTTGATCAATCAACTGAAAAATTAAAAACTTTAGAAAGTCTGTTATCCCAAGCCACAGAAGATATGCAAGCCATCGAACCGCTTTTAGATAGTTTTGCGCAGTTAAAAAATAATAGTGATTTAGCCACTAACAATCTCGGAGAAGTTGCTCAAGCGGGTCGTCGTACAGCCCAATACTTAAACGAATCACGGGCTTTAATGACCGAATTAGAAAATTTATTAGAATATATCACCTCAGTCAAAAACAATAAATATTAACGTTACTGAAAGTTGTCTGTTATTTAAGAATATGAATCCCAAAACACTAAAATATTCGGAAATTTTTTCCTTTCTCGCCTTTATTTTTGTAATCTTTTTTATGTTGATGCGAGTAGATTTATTACGAACGGAACAAAAGTTGTCTGAGACTGAGGAAAAGGCAGAGCAAGTTTCCAGTTTACAAGATAGTTTAGCCCAAGCAAGCCGACAAATTGCTCAGTTAGAACAGGAATTAGAACAAGCAAAAGCCCAAGCAAAATCTAGGGAAGATGAAATTGCTCGCTTAGAACAAGAATTGAAAAAAGCAAAAAAAGCTGCTACAGAAGTCCCCGATAATCCGCCTATTGTCATCTTATCTGAAGAAAAACAAACCTATCGCTTTGATGCTGGTTCGGCAAAAATATCTGAAGATTTTAAAAAAGGATTGCAACAAGAAATTATTCCATTTTTAGAAGAACAAATTGACGCTTGTAATTGTGATGCCATTGAAGTCGTCGGTCATACTGACACTGTTCCGGTTGGTAGTGGACGCTCTAATTTAGATAAAGAATTAATTGCCGCTTTTCGTGAAGAAAAAATGCCTAATTTAAAACCGGGAAGTAATGTCGATTTAGGGATGATGCGAGCGTTATCGATTATTCGCTATCTTAAACAAGTGCAACAACAACAGGGGAAATTAACAGAAATTGACTATTTTATTCCCTATTCTGCTGGTCAAATGTTAAAGCCTGACTATACTCTTGATACTTCTAATAAGGGGACTGATGATAAAAGTCGTCGTCGCATCGAGATGCGGTTACTGAAATCCACCGCTTGGGATGATCAAGTTGGTAGTGGTCAGCAGTAAACAAAGAATAATGATATAGTCAGGCAAGAGAAGCAGTTGGGTATTCCCCTATGGAACGGAACCCTCAAGATGCCGTCCAGATCGCGCAAGCAATTCGTCATCGCCAAACCACCGCAACGGAAGTCATTGCTGCAACCCTTGATCAAATTGAACGTGACAACCCGTCCCGAAATTGTTTTACCACGGTGACACAACAGGCAGCGCAAAGCTACGCGCAAACCATTGATCGCAATATTGAACAAGGGAAACCGTTGGGCATTTTGACGGGAGTGCCCTTTGCTGCCAAAAATTTATTTGATATCGCTGGGATAACCACGCTAGCTGGGGCGAAAATCAATGAAGGGAATCCCCCTGCCGAAAAAGATGCCACTGCGATCGCGCGGTTGAAACAAGCTGGTGGGATTTTGGTAGGGGCTTTGAATATGGATGAGTATGCCTATGGCTTCGTTACGGAAAATCGCCATTATGGGGCAACCCCTAATCCTCATGATCCCACTCGCATTGCTGGTGGTTCGTCTGGGGGATCGGCAGCAGCCGTAGCAGCGGGATTAGTGCCCCTTGCCTTGGGATCCGATACCAATGGTTCGGTTCGAGTGCCAGCAGCCTTATGTGGAGTGTATGGGCTAAAACCCACCTATGGCAAATTATCTCGCAAGGGCATGGTGCCGTTAAGTGATAGCTTGGATCATATTGGCATTTTTGCGCGATCGGGGCGGGATTTAGCTACAGTGATGGATTTACTTCAAGGAGAGGATATTCATGATCCGGTCTCTACCAAACATCCCCCCGAACCCTGTCTTCCCCAGTTAAATTTAGGGATTCACGATGTCCGAGTGGCGGTGGCTGATGGTTATTTTACCCAAGGGGCACAACCGGAAGCCTTAGATGCTGTCAATTATCTAGCCCAAGTGTTGGGAACTTCCCAGCGCGTTACCATTCCCGAGTCTGATCGCGCCCAAGCGGCGGCTTATTTAATTACCGCTGCCGAAGGCGGGGCGCAACATTTATCCCATCTACGATCGCGCCTTGATGAATTTGATCCTGCCACCCGCGATCGTTTTTTTGCCGGGGCATTAATGCCCAGTCAGTGGTATCTGCAAGCCCAGAAATTTCGCAGTTGGTATAGCGATCGCCTGCGAGAAATTTTTCAGGAAGTTGATATTCTCCTTGCGCCCACCACGCCTTGCACAGCCCCAAAATTAGGACAAAAAACCA
This sequence comes from Halothece sp. MAG, assembly GCA_018610095.1. GTDB lineage: Bacteria > Cyanobacteriota > Cyanobacteriia > Cyanobacteriales > Rubidibacteraceae > Halothece. The sequence continues at coordinate 1,313 of JAHEOB010000377.1, read as the reverse complement.
TTGAAATTGCGGGAGAAACCATGGAAGTGCGCCCGCAGTTAGGACGCTTTACGCAACCGATTTCGTTTGTCGGTTTACCGGTACTATCGGTTCCCATTTATCAACAGGGGGAATTACCCTTAGGCGTTCAAATCATTGCTGCTCCCTATAATGAAGCCTTGTTACTGCGTCTCGCCACCGTTTTAGAAAAACAAGGGATTATTCCCAATGTTACCCATTAATGAAATCTATAAATTCCTGATAATCACTGGCTGATCATAACTAATAATCCCGCCAAAATTCGTTATAATAGGAAGATAATTGCTAAAAATAACAGCATGGATCAGAAATAAGCGGGTGAATTTCCCGTTTCGGTACTAAATTCTGATTACAACGGAGTATTTTAAACTTATGACCCCTTCCCAACAACGGATTATCCCGACCGAACTGCGAAACGAAATGTCGCAATGTTACCTCGAATACGCCATGAGCGTAATCGTTGGTCGGGCCTTACCGGATGCGCGGGATGGTCTGAAACCCGTGCATCGGCGTATTTTGTATGCCATGTATGAATTAGGACTCACCGCCGATCGGCCATTTCGGAAATGTGCCCGTGTCGTTGGGGAGGTGTTAGGGAAATATCACCCTCATGGGGATAGCGCCGTCTATGAGGCATTGGTGCGGATGGCGCAGCTATTTTCCATGCGGGAACCGTTAATTGATGGGCATGGCAATTTTGGTTCTTTGGATAATGATCCCCCAGCAGCGATGCGTTACACGGAATGTCGCTTACAGCCATTATCCACCGATGCCCTGTTACAAGATATTGAATCGGAAACCGTTGATTTTATTGACAACTTTGATGGGTCGCAACAAGAACCGTTAGTGCTGCCCTCGCGGGTTCCCCAATTATTACTCAATGGTTCCTCTGGAATTGCAGTGGGGATGGCAACGAACATTCCGCCCCATAATTTAGGGGAATTAGTGGATGGCGCGATCGCGCTGATGAATAATCGGAATCTAACCACTTCCGAGTTAATGCAGTATATCCCAGGTCCCGATTTTCCCACTGGCGGAAAAATTTTAGGGCGTGGTGGCATTAAATCCGCCTATGAAGAGGGACGGGGATCCATTACCATGCGCGGGGTTGCTGACATTGAAACCTTATCGGAACGGGGGCGACAAGAGAAAGAAGCCATTGTCATCACCGAACTTCCTTATCAAAGTAAGAAAGCTTCGCTGATTGAGAAAATTGCAGAACTCGTCAACGACAAAAAAATTGATGGCATCTCTGATATTCGGGATGAAAGTGACCGCACTGGGATGCGGATTGT
>JAHEOB010000376.1 GCA_018610095.1 Halothece sp. MAG | reverse complement strand
TCAATGATGCCAGAGAAGCGCAATTAATTCAGGAACTGTTTTCCCCTAGCGTTGCTGTCAGTTCCACTAAAGGGGCAACAGGGCACACCTTAGGGGCATCCAGTGCCATTGGGGTGGCCTTTACCTTAATGGCACTACAAAACCAAGTTTTACCCCCCTGTGTGGGCTTGACAAATTCGGCATTTCCGTTGAATCTAGTAAGCAGCGCGATCGCGCATCCCATTGATTACAGCCTGTGTTTAAGCTTTGGATTTGGTGGACAAAACGGCGCGATCATCTTAGGGCATTAAGGAGAAAGGTGTTGACAAAACTGGTGATTCAAATCCCTTGCTATAACGAAGAAGCCACTTTGGGAGCCACTTTAGCGGATTTACCTCGCCAATTACCAGGAGTTGATGAAATCGAATGGTTAATTATAGATGATGGCAGTCGCGATCAAACCATCGAAGTTGCCCAAGCCAGTGGTGTGGATCATGTTGTGCGCCATTCTCAGAATCAAGGATTAGCCACTACGTTCATGACAGGGTTACACGCCAGTTTAGAAGCAGGGGCGGATATTATTGTTAACACTGATGCGGATAATCAATATTGTGCTGATGATATTCCTCATCTGATTGAACCCATCTTATCAAACCAAGCGCAGATCGTTGTTGGGGCACGCCCAATTATTAAAAATCCCTACTTTTCTCCCATCAAAAAAACCTTACAACGCTTAGGCAGTTATGTGGTTCGTTTAGCAAGTAATACCAACATTCCGGATGCCCCGAGTGGTTTTCGGGCTTTCAGTCGAGAGGCTGCCCTCCAAATTAATGTGTTTGATAACTACACTTATACTTTAGAAACGATTATTCAGGCAGGGCAAAAAGGCATTCCCATTACCTCGGTTACCGTTAGAGTTAATCAAGATTTACGTCCTTCTCGTTTAGTAACAAGCACTCCCAAATACATTTTGCGGTCAATGACAACCATTCTTCGGATTTTTATGTTGTATAAACCGCTTCGTTTCTTTTTAATGGCAGGTTCGATTCCGTTTAGTGTAGGATTCTTATTAGGCGTCCGTTGGTTAATTTTCTTTTTTATGGGGACGGATCGAACTCGCGTTCCCAGTTTAATTTTAACGGCAATTTTAATTTTAATGGGATTTCAGTTATGGATTTTTGGTTTAATTGCTGATTTAATGGCAGCGAATCGACGACTCTTAGAAGATATTCAACTGACTTCCAGAAAACAGAATTATCAATCGAAATAAAATCATTCATCCGCTTCTGCAAGAAGCATCTCCTTCTATTAATGATTAGACAAAAGTGCAACGAGGAGGCAGTGATCGCGCTTTCTTGCAATTGATCCAACATCTCCATCCCCAAAATCTTGTCGTCTATGTTGACGTAGTGGTGGTGAAGTCAAAAACCGTCAACCTGTAACGTTGCAAGCCATTGGCATTCATTAGGAATCCCCCCTCCGTCCCAATGGGAGGGGGGAGGGGGAGATGGGGTGATTCCCCCAAACTGGGGAGTAAGGGGGAGAAGGTGAGGGGGATACTTTTATTTTAGCACAGAGTTAAGCGCTTGACTAATTAAAAAATTAATGCGCTTGTGGTTAAACAAAAGATGAGTGGAGTGCCACCTTAGGTGACTTCTTGGGCGCACATGCTATTCGCAGTGCTATCCTAGTCTTTCAACTAGCTCCTCAAGCGTTAATTCCCATCCTCCCGATGGTACTACAATCTATTATAAAGCGTTCAATTAAAAATGGCAACGATTATGGAATCAATTGTTTCTGTGGATTGGCTATTCCAGCATCTGCACGATCCCAATTTGGTAGTGATTGACTGTCGTTTTGAATTAAGTGATCCCAATGTCGGAAGGCAGCAATATGAACAACGTCATATCCCAGGTGCCTTTTACCTTGATCTCAATCAAGACTTATCCTCCCCAGTGCAAAAACATGGCGGGCGACATCCCCTTCCCCATCCTGAGACATTCGCCCAAAAATTAGAAAACATAGGCATTCATTTCAACCAAACTCAAATTGTGGCGTATGATGATTCTCGTTTTGCTTTTGCAGCACGATTATGGTGGTTATTGCGATATTTCGGCCATGATCGGGTTGCGGTACTCAATGGGGGTTGGCGTGCTTGGCAAAATGCAGGGTATCCTATAAGTACAGAATTTCCCTCGCCTCAAACGGGGCAATTTACCCCGCAACCGCGACAAGATTGGGTGGTAGATATGGAAGGGGTTAAAGCCCGTCAAAGCGATCCCAACGCCGTTATTATCGACTCTCGGGATGCGGATCGTTATCGGGGAGAACGAGAACCCATTGATCCCGTTGCAGGGCATATTCCTGGGGCGATTAATTTTCCTTGGAAAGAAGTTAGCGATCAATCTAATCAGTTATATCCACCTCAGGAACAACGGAAACGCTGGTTAGCCGAAAATATTGGGGAAAATCAAGAAAAAATTGTTTATTGCGGATCAGGGGTAACTGCTTGTGTCAATTTATTATCTCTCCATTTAGCCCAACTTCCTAATGCCAAGTTATATGCTGGGAGTTGGAGTGATTGGTGTTCCTATCTTGAAAGCGACAAGAATCAACCAAATCGCGGGAGTCCTAACCCTCAGCGACAGCGGGGTAAGGAGGGATAGCGGGCCATTTGAGACTTCGATAGTCAAAAATTGCCAAACAAATTATAATTGGCATATTCACCTATTGAAAACAGACATGGCTGAAACCCAAACTATAACTGTTGCTTGCAAATTGAAGGTTGATCAAGATGTCGCCAAAGAGATTGACGATACTTTGTTGGCGTTCAGTTCTGCATGCCAGTGGATTAATCAGAATACGCCTCCAACGTTAGCTAATAAGACTGCAATGCAGTCCTTGGTTTATAAGGAGGTTCGGACTAAATTTGGGTTATCAGCTAATCTTGCTATCCAAGCGGTGAGACGGGTTTGTGCCAATCGTAAAACAGCTAAGGAGAACAATAAACCAGTTAAAAAGTTTTCTGCTACTTCAGCTAACTATGATGGCAGGATATTTAGTTTTAGAGAAAAGGATTGGACGGTTTCGATTAAGTTACTAAATTCCCGTCCTCGGTTAGAATTGCTAATTGGAAATTACCAACGACATTTACTGAAAGGGAGCAACCCTACATCAGCAACACTCGTAAAAAGAAAGGATGGAACATATTACATCCATATCCAACTTGAGCAGTCAATACCTGAAACAGAAGAATCGGATCAGGTTTTAGGTGTCGATTTAGGGCGTACTGATATTGCAACCACATCAGAGGGAGAATCATGGTCGGGAAGAAAAATAACGGATAAACGAAACCATTATTCCAAAATGAGGGCGGTTCTGCAACGAAAAGCCACGAAAGGCACAAGAAGTTCAAGGCGGCGCTGTCGTGAACTTCTGCAACGGTTGTCGGGCAAGGAGAAACGCTTTCAGAAATGGATTAATCACAACATTAGTCGGTTATTAGTTAATAATGCTGCGACTAATAATCTTGTCATTGTCCTAGAGGATTTGACTGGAATTAGGGAGCGTACCAACCAACAACCTAGAAGTAAGAAAGATAAACGTCTCGGTAATAATTGGGCGTTCTATCAGTTAAGGCAGTTTCTTACTTACAAATCTTTATTGGAAGGGGTGAAACTTGTTTTTGTAAACCCTGCATACACTTCCAAAACTTGTTCTCATTGTCTCCATATTGGAGAACGAAAAGGGAAACGATTTTCTTGTAATAACTGCGGAAATAAGATTGATTCCGATATAAACGGGGCAGAGAACATAGCAGCATTGGGGCGACTTGTAAACTCGCCTGGAGGCACGGGCTTGTCTTGTAAGTTGAGTTTGAACAACAAGTATGTTCAGCTCTTTTCTTGTTTGACAACTCAGGGCTGCTGAAAGCGTCTCGCTCAGCGTAGCGGCAAGACGTAGTTTACGGTGTGAGTCACTCATAACCAAGCAAGCAAAAGAGACAATGATGAAACCAAATCAATTTTCAATAACTCAAGTATTTTCCCATCTGTTAATCCTGGCACTACCGCTAATGATCGTCTTTAGCAGTTTGATCCCTGCCCAAGCTAGTTGGGCAACCACTGAATCCAGTCGTTTTAAGCAAGGCGTGGAAGCCTATGAACAAGGTAATTATCAAGCTGCCATTGACGCTTTAAATGAAGCCATCCAGCAAGAAGTGGAACAGCCCGATCGCGCTTACTATCTCCTTGGTATTAGTCACTTAAAATTAGGAGAGTTAGACCAAGCCATTGCCGATTATAGTAAAGTCATCGAATTAAATCCTGATAAAGTTCGAGCGTATTACGATCGCGCTGTTGCAAAAACGGAACTAGGGAACTATGAACAAGCTGTCGCTGACTATGATCGCGCCATTGAATTAGCCCCTAATAACGAAACCATTTATCTGAATCGCGGCATTGCCAAAATGAAGCAAGGAAAATTGCAACAAGCAATTGCTGATTATACGCAAGCGATTGAATTAAATTCGGAATTAGGAGATGCCTATGCCAATCGAGGGATTACCAAAGCAGCTTTAGGGAATAAAGATGATGCGATTACCGATTTAGAAACTGCAGCAGAACTTTACCAAAACCAAGGTAAACAAGAACTCTATCAAACGGTGCAAGACAGCATCAATAAACTTAAGTAAACTTCCCCACCCAATTGCTACGCAATGTGGATGGGGCTTTCAGTAGCCCTGTCGATTCTACAAGATAGAATCTCCGAGCCTCCAGGACGCATTACAATTGATCGCCCCCATTTGGCTATCATTTCCGAAGCGTTAGCATCAGCATCTCCTTCCCAACCACAATTAGAGTTAGAACACTTAAAATTCTTGTTACTTCTAATTCCAATACGGTTACAACAGTGGCAAGTCTGGCTGGTATAAGCTGGAGGGATGGTAACTACTTTCACTCCCTCTTTAATTCCTTTATATTCCAGAAAAGTTCTTAACTGATAAAAAGCCCAATTATTAGACCGTCTTCTTTCGGTTTTGTTTCTAGGCTTTTGATTAGTACGCTCTCTAATTCCACTTAAATCCTCGATTGCCACTAAGGAGTTAGTTTGATTCGCTTCCGAGATAATAGCCTTACTAATGTTGTGGTTTATCCACTTTTGATACCTCTTCTCACGTCCAGATAACCGTTTCAAGACTTCCCGACATCTTCTGCGGGATGATCTTGTGCCTTTAGACGCTTTCTTTTGGAGAGAGGCTCTTACCTTAGAGAATTTATCTCTTTTTTGTTGGATTTCTTTACCATTCCATCCTTGATTGGTAGATGTTCTAGCTATTTCCCGTCTGCCAAAATCTACTCCAATTACTTTGTCTGTTTCTTTTGGATTGGGACAATCCATGGTTATTTGGATATGGCAATACCATTGATTATCTCGATGTTTACAGATTTGAGCAGACGTTGGCTTATGCCCTGACAACTTACCCTTATGGTAGCCACTAGCTCTTAAAGGTAATCTTAATCTTTTATTGAGGGTTGCTATACTAACTGTCCAATCCTTCTCTCGAAAAGAAAAAGTCCTGCCATCACAGTCAAAAGAAGTAGGTTTGAAGCCTTTAACTTTCCGACCTTTATATTTGGCTGTTTTCCGATTAGAAGCAACTCTGGCGCAAGCACGAATAATATGGTTAGCCTTTAATCCAAATTTTTCTTTAACATCGTTGTAACAAACAGCTTGAAGGGAGTTTCTATTGGTAAGACGATGGTTTATATTATCATTAATCCAGTTACAAGCATCAGCAAAAGCCTGGGCAGTTTCCTCAAGTTGAGAAGATTGCTCAGGTTCTACATTCAGCTTGATTACTAGGGTTAATGTCTGTTCCATCGTTTCCAAAGTTTTCACTATAGTGAACTCACCCTCGACTAAGCTCCTTACGTCGCTGTAGTCGGGGCTTCCTTATCCTTCCAAAGGACAGATAAGGTAACGGGAGTTCGCCGTTTGGATGAGGAACTTTTGCCATCATCCAACTGACCGTCAT
>JAHEOB010000375.1 GCA_018610095.1 Halothece sp. MAG | reverse complement strand
ATGGAGAAATCCGCGCGATCGCGCCAGAAGTCCCCCCTTGTGAAAGTGAACCCTGTCCCACCTATGGTCCTGATCAACCCATTGATCAAGTGATTGAATTAGCTGGTGGACGCGCAGAAGAATTAGGCTTGGAAGTGGGGGATACCATTACGATTCAATACAAATAAGTAATGAGTTGCTGCCAAGTTTTCCACTGTTATCATGACAGTTTATTCATTAGGCGGAACAGTCGCAAATAAGAAATCATTATACCCAAATGGTTCCTTTTGGGATTATCATTGATCTCGCAATTAATGTTGACTGGCTAGGGACACTATGGCTGAAATTCCTGAAAATACGGCGGAAATTGCTGCAGCCCTTGAAACGCCAAGAGATTTAGATTTTGAACTCCCTGATCCTGAGGATGAAGAAATTGAGGAACAGGAGTTTCAACAGCGTTTAGATCAAGCGTGGTTGATTTGTGAACGCTTCGACTTGCAAACTGATATTTGGCGCGGGAGAATTTTAAGAGCTGTGCGCGATCGCGAAAAAAAAGGAGGAGAAGGACGGGGAAAGGGCTTCCTCAATTGGTTAAAAGAACGAGAAATTAGTAAAAGTCAAGCCTATTCTTTAATTCAATTAGCGGATAGTGCGGATACGTTATTGGCAGAAGGGCAACTCCAAGCCAGTTCCATCAATAATTTTAGTAAACGTGCTTTTGTGGAAACGGCCAAATCGGACCCAGAAGTGCAAAAATTAGTGTCAGAAGCAGCCCAAAATGGCGATCGCATTACCCGTAAAGAGGTAAAGGAGCTCTCGGATCAATGGACGGCGATGAGTTCCGATTTAGTTCCCTCAAACGTTAAAGAACAAACTGAAAGTGGTTCTCTATCTCCTCGTTATGTTGCCCCCCTTGTCAAAGAAATGGAGAAACTACCAGAGTCTCATGTTAAACCCATTCAGCAAGAGGTAGAACAAAATCCGGATGTGGATACTGTCAAACAGTTAACCTCGGAGGCAAAAAATCTTTCTAAGTATTTAGATGCTGCTGCCCAAGTGCAGGCAATCCAAAATAGTGATCTGGATATGGAAATGGCATTGGAAGAAGCCCTCCGCCTAGACTGTTTGAATACCACCTCGGATTTGGTGAAACAAGCAACGCAGTTAGAACAACTGATGGGAAAACTTTATACCACTTGGAAAAAGGTGGGAAGTTTGGCAGATCGCCTTTATGTGGAAACGGGGGCAAGTAACCCGAACTTACGTTCCCTGTTACGAACCTTGGAAAAACTCAGTGGTGATACCATAGAAGTGCCTTTAGATGAAAGCAGCGATCGCGTAGTGCGCTTAAAAATCATCAATGAGGATGAGGAATCGTGATACACTATAGCGCGATCGAGCATTCTGGAATTATGGCTTATAAACTTCTTTTTGTTTGTCTCGGCAATATTTGTCGGTCTCCCTCTGCAGAAAATATAATGCGCTATTTGGTGGAACAGGAGGGGTTAAGTGATCAAATTATTTGTGATTCTGCTGCCACCAGTGATTTTAATATTGGTAATCCCCCTGATTTACGCATGAAACAAGCTGCTCAAGCAAGAAACTTAAAATTAGAAGGGGAAAGTCGTCAATTTGATCCCAGTGATTTTGAAAAATACGATTTGATTTTAGCAATGGATAGTGAAAATTATTGGTCATTAATTTCTCTTGATCCGCAAAAGAAATATCGAGATAAAATTAAGTTGATTTGCGATTATGCTCAACATTATAAGGAACGGGAAGTGCCTGATCCTTACAAGTGGGAAGACGGATTTGATTATGTCATTGATATTCTCCTAGATGCCTGTTGGGGAGTCTTAGAACATCTCAAGCAAACTAACCAAATTGAAACAGTGAAATCCTGACTGGATTAGTAAGGAGTAATGACTTTTAAAGCATTGGGAATAATCATGAATTGAGCAGGGGTTTGGGTAGTAATTTCGCCATCGGTATTGATGGGATAAGGTATGGTTGTTTCAATGTCATATTGTTGGGCTTGTAATAAGCGCACTTTATTTTTGGGATACTTTCCCCAAAACAAATTGGGTAATAAACAAACGATTTCCCAGCGATGGCGAATTTCTAAACTGTATAAATCGAGACGCTGATCATTAATTGCTGCATCATGAACAACGGTCATTCCCCCTCCATAATGACGCCCATTACCAATTAAAATTTGTAACGTTTTAATTACTTCGGTGCTACCATTATGATGAATGGTGGCTTGAAATAACGGGGATTGCCATAAAACTCGCAAAGCACTTAAAGCATAAGCAAGAATTCCCCAGCGACGTTTCGCAGATTGAGTGACTTGATTGGTAATCTCAACACTTAATCCCATACTGGCAACATTAAAAAAGTATTGATGATTGACTTTTCCAATGTCAATTGTCTGATAGTTGCCCGTTGCAATAACATCACAAGCCTCTGGTAAGCTAAATGGAATATTTAAAGTGCGTGCTAAATCATTCGCCGTTCCTAGCGGAAGGATGGCTAAGGGAAGTTGCGTCTCAATTAACCCCGCGATCGCAGCATTTAGAGTGCCATCTCCCCCACCAACAATGACACAATCTACTTGATCTTGGTATTTGCGAATTAATGGAGAAATCTCATCACGAGATTGGATTGTTTCTTGTTTTAACTGAAATCCTGCGGTTTCTAAGTGAAATTGAATCGTCGCAAGCCTTGTTTTTCCTTGACGAGAGTGAGGATTAATGAGTAATAAGGCACTAGACATCAGAATTTGTCGTAACTGGAATCATTGGAAAAAGATTGCTCGATTTGCCTAATATAGGGAATGGATGAACCTTGGTGTCACATTTTTGGAGTGTGATTAATCTTAATTTTTTCCTTGTCAATCCATGGTCCAACGTTGGTGTAATCAAGATGATAACCTAATTGTGAACATTTTAGAATGAAGTCTTGCTAATTGTTGATTTAGTGGGATCAGTCTTGCTAACGATTTATCATGAATGAACCTGCTTCGATTTTAATTGTGGATGATGAACCCCGAAACTTTGATGTCATAGAAGCACTGTTAGAAAATGAGGGTTATCAACTGTCTTATGCTTCCAATGGGTATCAGACATTGAGATATCTGGAAAATAATCCAGTGGATGTGATTTTACTAGATGTGATGATGCCTGAAATTGATGGCATTACCCTTTGTTCCCAGATAAAAGGGTATCCTGAGTATCAATATATTCCCATTATTATGGTAACGGCTTTAACCAGTAAGCAAGATTTAGGGCGTTGTCTCGAAGCAGGGGCGGATGATTTTATTAGTAAACCATTGAATTCCATTGAATTACGATCGCGCGTTCATTCCATGTTGCGGATCAAACAACAATATGATTATCTGCAATTGCTTTTAAAACGTCGCGAAGAAATGGCAGAAATTATTGTTCATGATTTACAAAATCCGGTTAGTAGTGTGGTTTTATCGTCAGAAATGTTAAAGATGACAAAACTGGATGAACGTCAGCAAACGAAAGTAGAACAAATTCGGGTGGCAGGGAAGCGATTAGAAGAACAAATTCAAACGTTACTGACAATGGCAAAATTAGAAACAGGGCGTTTGGTTTTAAATCCTGATCAAATTAACTTAATTCCGCTACTGGAAAAATTAATTCAAGAGTTTAGCGCGATCGCGTCAGCTAAAGAAATTGAAATTATTCCTAACTTTCAAGCCCATAATGATGCTGCAGTAATTGATTCTCATTTATTTTCGCGCATTATTAATAATTTATTATCCAATGCTTTAAAATATTCTCCGAGAGGAAAATCGATTGAAGTCCAATTTCAAGATACATCTGACACCGTTATTATTAAAGTAATTGATCAAGGGAAAGGGATCAATGATGATATTAAAAAACGGATTTTTCAAAAATATGAAACCGGTACCCAGTATCAAGAAATTCGTCAAACGGGATTAGGATTAGCGTTTTGCAAAATGGCAGTTTTAGCCCACAATGGAACAATTCAAGTTGAAGATAATCATCCCCAAGGGACAATTTTTATGATTGAAATTCCTCGGGAAGCAGATTTTGAATCTCATTCCGTAGATAACGCAAACGAATAGGCTTTTTCAAACAATAAACGTTACTAAACTCATTGCAGCAATGGTGGGTGTTCGTCGCATTCATCATTAAAATCGGAATCCCTTGTTGAATTTCTTCTATTATTTTCTCTGCTTCTAATTCTAAGGTTTCGATATCAATGACAATGACGTGGGGGCTAAATTCAGTGAGTACCGTTGGTAATTCCTCAATTTGAGTCACACTAATAACTTGATAGCCACAGGCTTCTAAGTAGCTACGATTACTATCAATTTGGGCGTGATCAGCACTTGCTAATAACACTAAGGGAGCAGTTGAGAGGTTGTTACCTTGCTGGGAATATAATCGAGAGGCAATGCCACTGGTGTCAGAGGAAATCAAACAAACTTGACTATAGGGTAATTTCACATAAAAGGTACTCCCTTGCTGGGGTTGACTTTCTACCGTAATATTTCCCTCATGTAATTCAATGAGACGACGAACTAATGGTAAGCCTAATCCTGTTCCGGCATAATTACGATTCAGTTTGCCATCTAATTGATAAAACGGTTCAAAAATATGTTCTAGTTGATCTGAGGGAATGCCAATGCCAGTATCACTAACACTAAAAATGATATGTTCTCGGCTTTGATCTTCATTAACTGTCAGTGTCACTTGCCCACCTTCTGGGGTAAATTTAACAGCATTGGTGAGTAAATTAATTAAGACTTGTCGGATTCTAAATTCATCAATATTGAGGGTATCACAATCAGTATTAATGTGAGTGGTTAGTTCAATTTGTTTTTCATTGGCTTGTTGACGAACAAACATTAAACTGGTTTCACATAAAGATTGAATACTGGTTTCGGTAAAGTCTAAAGTGACTTTTCCAGTTTGCATTTTAGCTAAATCAAGAATATCATTAATCAAACTTAGTAAGTGATTGGCACTAACATTAATATTTTCAATGGCTCGTTTTTCTCGATCGCTGATTTGGGAACCTTTCCCTTCTTTTAAGGCTTCTGATAATCCCAAAATAGCATTAAGAGGCGTTTTTAATTCATGACTCATATTAGCTAAAAATTCATCTTTTAGGCGCGTTGCTTTTTCTAATTCCTGATTGGTGGCTTCGAGGCGATCATTAGTTTGTTTTAATTCCTCTTCAAACGATTTGTTAGCAGTAATATCTGTTATTCTTACTAGGTAATAATTCGTTTCAGCGACTTGGATATTTTGCCAAGCAAGATCCCCCCAAAATTGGTTTCCATCCATGGTTGATAAGGATAATTCTTGGTGCCATCCTCCTTGTTGTTCGCAAGCTGTTTTGATTTCATAATAATATGGGGTTACACAAGTAGCCGTTTTATAGCGTAAATCCGCTTTCGATGGTGCCTTTAATAATTGAACGGCACTTTTATTACAGTCTAAAATTTTTAAGGTATCAGGATCGATTAAAAACAGGGCATCCGTTGCTTCGTTAAAAATGACATCTCGTAGCTGTCGATAATGAGAAATTTCTTGTTGATATCTCCGTTTTTTGGTGATATCTTGGGCGATGCCAGCAATGCGATAAGTTTCTCCTTTTTCATTGGGAATGGGAAAAGCGCGATCGCGCAACCACCGAATTTCACCATCAGGGCGAATAATCCGATAAACAATTTCTTGTTTTTGAGTAATGGGTTTGGAAATGGCTTGTTCAACGTAGGATTGATCCTCAGGATGAATCTTTTCCAAAAACCGACTGGGATTATTTTTTAGTTTATCAGGAGAATCCCCCCAAATTTTCTCATAAGCAGGGCTGACATAAATTAATTGTGTCATATCTAAATCAACCATCCATAAAATATCATCAAGATTCTCTGCAAATTGACGAAAGATGGTTTCATTTTCTTTAAGAGCTAATTCCGCTTTTTTTTGTGCCGTAATATCTAATAAAACACCATTGGTGACGATAATTCCATCGGAACGCAGTTGCGGTTCAGCTCTGATTTGTATCCAAATCATTTGATTCGAGGGAGTAATGAGTCGTCCTTCCCAGAAAAAAGAATGTAGTTTCGGAATCGTTTGTTGTATAGTTTCCAGAAAGTTTGCGCGATCCGCTTCGTGGATTAAATCTAAAAAATAAGAAATATCAGCATAAAATTTGTCTGCTGATCTGCCTAAAATTTCTTCGACACGACCATTAATATATTTGATTTGAATTGTTCCATCACTAAAGTGATAATTTTGATAAATGATTCCCGGAATATGGTCAGCAATTGTCTTTAATTGATGGACTGTATTATCTAATGATTTTTCAATGTCTTTACGTTGACTAATATCGACAGCAATTGCAAAGAACTTGGATTGATTTCCTTGATTAATTAACTGTAAATATAATTCAATTGGCAATAATGTACCATCTCGACATCGATGAGTCGTTTCAAAATTAATTTGGGTTACTTCACCTTGCATTAAAGGAGCAATTAGTTCTTGTAATTGTTCTTGATTAGTCAGTTCTGCATTAATATTAAGGGGGGTCATTTGTTGAAGTTCTTCTAAGGGATACCCTAATTGCTTAAGCGCTGTGGGATTGGCGTATTCTACTTTTAAAGTTTCTGCATCAACAAGATAAATCCCATTGGGACTAGCTTCTAAAATTGTGACTAAATCAAGATGATCCAGTTGAGTCAGATTATTGGTTGCTTGTAGATTTGGCTGAGTATTACTGAACATGGATTGAATTTGATAACGACTCCCTACAATTAGGTTAACGATTCTCTCTTAAGAAGGAGTAATTACTTGTCTGTAACGTTAAAATTAGGTTAAAAGAAGGTTAAATCGGAGGTAAAATAGAATGAGTGAACTTAACCAATTTTTATATCCCCGTGCCTCTTATAATGGCAAAGTTAAACCGGAAAATCTTGTTTTTAATGCGAATTTGCAGGAGTTTTCCCAACAAGTTAACTATATTGCCAATTTAGAAACCGGTGGCAAACTCTCACCACAAGAGGCTTATCAGCAAATTCAGAGTCTTTGGAAGTCTTTGAAAGCATCTTATTATCAACTTGGGGTCGATAATGGAGAATCAAGCCAGGATCAGCAATGATGAGTGACGCTTGTTGAGTTTCTTCGCAATCTCGGCGTCACGATGATTCTCCCTGTTTCAGGGAAGATTTTAATTGCTTAAAGTATTTCTTGAAAGTTGTAATTTTGCCAATTTTGGCGAGTATCAAGGGTGACAAGATAGGGTTTTTCGGTTTCGGTAAAGGGATCAGCGTTGGCTTGTTGTTGGGTGATTAAATCGGGCGTGGCATCAGAGATATCCCCGTGGCGTTTGGCAACGCGATCGCGCAATACTTCAATGGGGGCATAACAATGGATAATGTTAACCGCAAGATTTTGGGTATGGGCTTGTTGAATCACTGCTTCTCGTAACGGTTTTTGATCATATTTAGCATCTAAAATGACTTGCCAGCCTTCTGACGCTAACAAACAGCCTAATTCCAATAACCGTTGATAAGTTCGTTGCGTCATTTCCCCTTGATAAATGTCATCAGATCCTTGGGCTTCCAGATCAATCCCTGCTAAGTGTTTTCGTACCGCATCGGAACGCAGATGAATTGCCCCCAACTGTTTTGCCATTTCCCGCGCGATCGTGGTTTTCCCGGAACCCGATAAACCTGACATCATCCATAAATGGCCTTGTTGGGATTGGGTATATTGCCATGCTAGATGATAATATTGGCTTGCCTGTTCACGGGCGTGTTGTTTTTCCGATTCACTGACATTGGGATCATCTAAAATGAAGGAATTAACCTTTGCCCGCACATAAGCCTGTCGCGTCAGATAGAGAGGTAACAGTTGCACCCCTTCCCAGTCACCGCTGTATTCTAAATAGTTATTGAGGAAAACATTAGCAAAATCATTTCGGTTGCGATATTCCAAATCCATTACCGTAAAGGCAACATCATACATGACATCTACAAAGCGGAAAGGTTCATTAAATTCGATGCGATCAAATAATTGAAGTTTCTGTTGCCAATAACAAATATTTTTTAAATGTAAGTCACCGTGACATTCTCGAATCCAGTTGTTACTTTGTCGCGCTTTCAATAGCGAAGCATATTGTTGGAAAAAGCGATCCGTAAAGGCTTGGGTTTCCTGAAACTGGGTTTTAGTTTGGGCAATACCAATATATTGTTCCGTTTGTTTATAATTATTATCAATCCCTTCTTTAATCTTGGCTGGATTACCAAATTCCCGAATATAATCACTGGTTTGACTTTGCTGATGAAATCGCGCCACAATTTTCCCTAACTCAGCTAATAACGATTCCGTGAGTTCTCCTGCCTTCTCCATTTCACTCAGTAATGCAGATTGGGGAAACTCCCGCATTTTTAAGACATATTCCACCGTTTCCCCTTGCCCATTCAGTTCTAGGGTGTCATGGTGTTGCGTAATCGGTAACACTTCCAGATAAATATCAGGCGCGATCGGTTGATTTAAATCTAACTCTTGCTGACAATAATATTTTCGCTTTTCCAAACTCGAAAAATCTAAAAAGCCTAAATCTAATGGCTTCTTAAATTTATAAGCATACTCCCCTGTTAAAACAATATATGAAATGTGAGTTTGTAATACCTCAATCGGTGATTGAACAGCATGAGGATAAAATTTAGGAGTTTGCATTTTTTGGATTAGGGCATTATGGTTACTCATTTTATTTTAGAGCTAGTAAATTTTTAAATACTTAACGCTCGTGAACAGTTAATCCTTAAACTAATTAGCTACACTTATCTAGCAATCTTAAATGATTTTGGGGAATAATTAAACAGCAGTTGTAGAATAAATGTAATCTCACAGTTTTCCTTCTGAATATCTCTCCAGCGGTGTCCCTGTTAACTGATGTTGTTAAGATAGCTGAACGATGTAGGAAAATTATAGCGTTGTAAAATCACCGCGTAGTTCACTAACTATCAAAGCTGATAGCAGGAAAACTAATCCCCAATAGGATTGCTAAATTACTAGACCAAAATAATAGTAACCCCCATAACAAGCTGACGATTCCTATAGAAGACTTAGAACCGCTTTGTTTTTGATGTCGTCGTATCCACTGATATCCTTGCCATAACTGAGCAATGCGATAAAGAGTATAGAGGGCTCCACTAATAGCCACCAAACTAGGAAACAGAAAGAAACCCACAAGTTGCTCGGTGATAATTTGCACTATCAAAACGAGCAAATAAAAGCCTAGTACCTGACGAATTTCGCGATCGCGCTGATAAAACCAATATCCAATTAGCGGTAATACCAGTCCTACTGCTAAAGCTACCCAAATCCAAATGCTAAAAAATTGTTGCTCAGCATTGGTGTAATCAAAATTTGGACCCATGGGTAGGATTCCAATACGAGTCAATCCTGCCGCTAATAAAATGAGTAGGGTAGCTACGATTAAAAACGTAATAGTCGTTCGCCATTGCAATAACGAAAATTTCATCTAACCTTGCTCCCATCGTCAACTCCTCTGTATCAAAAAGATAGCAATGTGACTTACTCCATCAAGTAAAAGCCCTATTTGACTTTGGATTAGATGCGCTAGGGGGATTGTTTAAGTCCTTCTAAATCCCCTCCGAGAAGACAATGGCTTCCGAAGGGGTTAGGATCACTCAATTAACTATCGCTAATTAGGCAGCTTTAACTTCTGCAAGAACGTCTTTTGCTTCTTGGGGGGTTAAACGGGGACCATAACTGGTGACTAATTGTGCAGAAGCTGCCGAGGCTAATTTTCCTGCTTGTTCATGACTCATGCCATGGGTGAGACCATAAAGGAAAGCCCCTGCAAACATATCTCCTGCCCCGACTGTATCTACAGCTTTAACAGGATGAGCAGCAACTTCGATGAGATTATTTCCATCATAAACCCATGAGCCTTCTCCGCCACGGGTAATGACAAAGCCTTTACTGAGGGTTTTCAGATACTCGGCAGCTTGGTTTAAATCTTCTGTTTCTGCTAATGTTAACGCTTCCGTTTCGTTAGAGAAGATTAAATCAATCCCATCGCCAATAATCTCTAGAAAACCGGGCTTAAAGAATTTCGCCATATTCAGGTCAGATAGCGAAAGGGAGACTTTAACCCCAGCATTTTGGGCGATTTCCCGTGCTTTAATGGCTGCACTTTTACCTTTGGGATCCGCAACCAAATAGCCTTCAATATATAGATATTCGGAATCTCTGATCGCTTCGGGAACAATTTCGTTTTCAGAAAATTGGGCGGAAATCCCCAAGTGAGTATTCATTGTCCGATCCGCATCAGGGGTGACAAAGACCAAACACTGACCCGTAATGCCCGGTTCGCGCTCTTGCTGTTGTAAGTTGGTATCAATGCCACACTCGACTAAGTCTTGCAGATAGGAGTCACCCATATCATCATTAGCCACTTTACAGGAATAGAAACACTTTCCACCAAACTGGCTAATGGCAATAATGCTGTTAGCAGCGGAACCACCGCCACTTTTCTTGCCCATGTAGTCTTTTAACTCACTTAGTAACTGTTGTTGGCGATCTGCTTCAATGAGCGTCATTACGCCTTTATCAATCCCCAAATTTTGTAAAATATCGGGGGTTACTTTAAATTCCACGTCTAATAAGGCGTTTCCCATTCCATAGACATTATATTTAGCCATACACGTATCTCCTTTGTTTTTTACTTTAGTGATTGTCGCCAACCTTGTTATCTTAGCATTAAATAATTGACAATTGACAATTGACAATTAGAAATTAGAAGATTAATCGTAACTAGCTACTCATTTTTGTAATCTTCCATTATGCAGATTTTACTGGTTGATGATGAAAAAGAATTAACAACGCCATTGTCTCGGGTTTTAAAACAAGAAGGATATGAAGTGGATGTTGCCAATAATGGGGTTGAGGGAGAAAAATTTGCCCAAAAAAAGCATTATCATTTATTAATTTTAGATTGGTTAATGCCAGAAGAATCAGGAATTGAATTATGTCGAAAGCTGCGATCGCGCGGTGACCAAACCCCGATTTTATTTTTAACGGCGAAAGACACGGTTGATGATCGAGTAGAAGGGTTAGATGTGGGGGCAGATGATTATATTGTTAAACCCTTTGAATTAAAAGAATTTTTAGCAAGAGTTCGGGCATTATTAAGGCGATCTGACGCGCAAGAAACGAGTGATTCTCGTTTAAAAGTAGCCGATTTAGAATTGGATGTCACAAATCAATTAGCGTATCGAGGGGGAAGAGTGATTGAATTATCAGAACGAGAAACCCAATTGTTAAGTTACTTGATGCAGTATCCGGAACAATTGTTAACCCATCAACAAATTTATCATCATCTTTGGGGACAAGAAAGTCCTCCCAGTAGTAATGTTTTGGCAGCGTTGATGCGATTATTGCGACGCAAAATTGAAGCCCCTGGCGAAACGCCTTTAATTCACACGGTTTATGGCAAAGGCTATCGCTTAGGAGACATCAATCAAAGTTGAAATTTCTCGCCTAAATAATATTTGCGAACTAGGGAATTATTATACAGTTCCATGGCATTACCAGAAGCAAGAATCGACCCTTCACTCATAATATAGGTTCGATCAGTAATTTCTAAGGTTTCTCGCACATTATGATCAGTGATTAAAATGCCAATATTGCGCGATCGCAGCTGATTAATAATCTCTTGTAATTCCGAAACGGCAATGGGATCGACGCCTGCAAAGGGTTCATCTAATAATAAATATTGGGGTCCATAATCACCTACTGCTAATGCCCGTGCTAATTCGGTGCGTCGTCGTTCTCCTCCTGATACTTGCATTCCTTTTGTTTTGGCAATATTTTCTAACCGAAACTCAGTTAATAATTCTTGAAGACGTTGTTGTTTCTGAGCCTTAGAATAGCCATTTTGTTCTAACACTAATCGTAGATTATCCGCGACACTCAAATAACGGAAAATACTCGGTTGTTGGGGCAAATAACCAATCCCTAAGCGCGATCGTTGATCAATCGGTAAACGGGTAATATTATCATTGCCCAGCCAGACCTTTCCGTCATCAGGTTTAACTAACCCCGTTGCCATATAAAAGGTAGTGGTTTTCCCTGCCCCATTCGGACCTAATAATCCGACAATTTCTCCTGGGGCAACCTGAACACTGACCTCGCGAACAATAGTAAGTTTACCATAAGATTTACAAACATTTTCTAGGGCTAAACGATTAGGCTGATTTTTGGAATTAGAGGTTAGGTTGGGGTTGGGAATTTTGTGTGTTCGCCTCGCCTTCAGGAATGACATAGGTTGATTCGACTTGTTGATTCTGTTTGGGGGTAGCAACAAAGCGCCCTTGTTCCACAAAATAGGTCACTTCTTCGGCACGAATACTATTTTCCCCCTGTTGAACATGCACATTTCCTGTCAAAACCAACCGACGATCATTTTGATAATATTGTGCCTGTCTGGCAGTCGCGTCTAACTGCTGCACAGGATATTTAATTTCAACATTGCCGGTTGCAGTAATTACACCCGTTTCCGAATTCGCTTCTTGCCGATCGGAACGAACGGTCATTCGATTTTGTTGGTTGCTATTACTCGATTGGGCGAACGTCAAGTGACTGGGCAAGCCCAATATTCCCAAAACTGTTATTATAAATAAACTTCGCTTTAGCGGAGAAGCAAATAAAAACCAAGTCATAATTGTATTTTGTCCTGTGTGCTACTTATGATCTTAACCTTTACGATTATTGTTTATTCTTGATTTGTTCTAACAACGCGTAAAACGGATCCCACTCATTATCCACACGAATGGGTTCCCAAACTGATTCAATCACAGGACGCAGTAAAGCCGTTTGGGGATTTTTTTCCTTAAGACGTACCCCCACTTGTTGCAGTTCCTGATCCGAGAGCTGTTTTAATTGTTGTTGATACAACTGTTGCCAATTTTTCCAGAGGGATTGCTGTTGTTGTAATTGTTGGATAAATTCGGCATTTTCCAAAATTAGATCAGGATTATCCCGCCAAGCAGGAGTAAACCAATTTCCTAATTCTGCAAAAAAGCGGTGGTAGGGTACTTGGGAAGCCCGTAATAAATTTACCGTTTCCTCAACTAAAGTTTTTACCTCTTCACTGGCTAAACCCACCAACCCCAATTTTTCACTCATCAATTGCCGATAAGTTGCCTCATAGTGTTGATCAAACCGCGCTAAGCCTAAATCTAAATCTTTTTGAGGGATTACCTTTGCTAAGGGGCGTTGTAGTTTTTCTAAATTCCAGCGACAAATTCGCGGTTGATTCCCGTAGCTATATAACCCAGCATGGTCAAAGTAAGCAGCAGTAAACGCAGGATTATAAGTGGGAATGAAGGCATAGGGGCCATAATCAAAACTTTCCCCAGTAATGGACATATTATCGGTATTGAGAACCCCATGACAGAAACCCGCCATCATCCACTGGGCAGCTAATTCTGCCGTTCGTTCTACTAATTCGGCATAAAAACGGGCATATTGATCCCTAACTTCGGTTAAGTGAGAATAATAGTAATGAATAACATGCTGTAATAACTTCTCAATTAAATCAGCGCGATCGTGATAATTTAAGCGTTCAAACGTTCCAAAACGAATATGGGAATGACTACAACGAATCATCACTGAAGAGCGCGTGGGAGAGGGTTCATCGTCCCGCCATAGCCCTTCTCCCGTTTCAATCAAACTCAAACAACGAGAGGTACGAACCCCCAATTGATGAAGCGCTTCTCCCGCTAAAACTTCTCGAACTCCTCCTTTCAAGGTTAATCGCCCATCAGCCGTTCTAGAATAGGGAGTTCGCCCCGATCCTTTAGTACCCAAATCATATAACCGCCCATCCCTTCCCCGAACTTGTCCATAAACAAATCCTCGTCCATCCCCTAAAAAGGGATTATAACTACCAAACTGATAGCCATGATATCGTAATGCCAAAAAAGGACGAACTCCTTGGAATTTGCCAAATGCCTCAATAAAGTGTTCATCCTTAACTTGCTTGGGATCTAAATTAAGCAGTGGCAGTAATGAGTCATTCCGAAACCGTAGCTCATGTTGCGGAAATTCTGCTGCAGATACAATGTCATAATAGTCACTGCCAAGGTTTTCTAAAGCCGTTTCATAGGCTAAATTCAGAAATGGGTTCTCCTGATTCATTAAGCGATTTTGGAGAAGTCAATTAGAAATAAACGTCAATCAAACTGTAACACTTCCTGTTATCGGATGGGGAGAACAGCGATCGCGCTGTGTAACTTAGTGAGATATAGCAGCGATCGCGCTATTTGAGTAGTTTTTAAGTTCGTGATCGCAAAACATTCTTATATCTAATAGTAATCAAAAGGTATAAGTTTAGTGAAGCACATTAAAACTTGATTCTGTTTTAAGCTTACGGTCAAATGTGGCGGTTTCTTCACATCCAGCTTGATCACAAATTGCACCGATTAGATAGTCAGAAAAATCTGCTTTTCCTTTTTTAGTTCGCTGTATAGCTTGATAAATAATTGGACGGTTTTCAAATTCAAGAACAGGACTTTTAAGCATTGCCTCTAAAGTAGAAACAATTTCTTGTTTCGAATACTGATAAGGCTTGCTCCTTAATACCCAGACGAGTTCACATAGCACAATATTGGTAATAAAACAAGTTTCACCACTTTGCAAAATGTGTGTTGCTTGTTGCCATTGT
>JAHEOB010000374.1 GCA_018610095.1 Halothece sp. MAG | reverse complement strand
TAAGTCCCGAAATAACACTACGGGGGGTAACTGGTATAATTCTGGTTATTCTAGTGGCTTTAGTCACGCTTGGTGGCATTAATCGGATTGCTCAAACCGCCGAGAAAATTGTTCCCATTATGGCTGCTTTTTATCTGTTAGGGGCCCTGTTTATTCTTTTGTTTAATTGGGATCAAGTACCGGGGGCAATTGGTTCCATTTTCTACTATGCCTTCAATCCTGCTGATGAAACTATCATGGGTAATTTTGAAGCAGTTGCGGTTGGAAATGTGGTTCAGTTTGGTGTTGCCCGTGGGCTTTTCTCCAATGAAGCAGGATTAGGAGGCGCCTCTATTATTCATGCTCAGGCACAAAATACCCCTGCTCGTCAAGGAATGTGGGGAATTTGGGGAGTATTTATTGATACGATTGTGGTTTGCACCATGACGTCGCTTTCCATTCTTGTCACCGGCAGTTTAGGCATTGTTGAAACGGAAAACAAAAATCAGCTGGCTTCCACGGCATTTGAAGTGGGATTACCAGGACCAACAGGGTTTATTCTTACGATCGCCATTGCCTTGTTTGCTTTTTCCAGTATGCTCACTTGGAATTTTTATGGTGAGAAAAGTTGGGAATATGTCTTTGGTCCCCAAGTCATTACGGGTTATCGCATTCTCTTTTTAGTGTTTGTGTTTTTGGGTGCCATATTTAAGTTAACAATTGTTTGGGGAATTGCTACCATCTTCCTATATTTAATGGCAGTACCTAACTTAATTGGCTTAATCTTTTTGGCAAAACCGTTAGTTGCAGAAAAAAATCGTTATTTTTCTGATGCTGCCAGGATAGAATAAATCTGATTAAAAGTTATTAATTTGAATTTTGCGTTAATCTAAGCACTGGTGCTTAGATTTTTTTGTCAGGTAGCTGAATATTATTAACGAGTCAACCATTATGCTAGAAACCATTGAAAGGATTAATAACACGATTAATGAAATTGTGTTTGGTCCTCCTTTTATGGTCTTGCTGATTGGTACAGGACTCTATCTGACCATTCGCTTGAAATTTTTTCAGTTTACCCACTTAATTCCCGCTTGGAATGAAACCTTTGGCAAATTTCTCTCGCGGACCCCTACAGGTGAAGCCGGTAGCATTACCTCCTTCCAAGCAATTACATCTGCCATGGCAGGAACCATTGGCGTGGGAAATATTGCTGGGGTCAGTACCGCTTTAGCAGCAGGAGGACCCGGTGCTGTGTTTTGGATGTGGGTTTCTGCATTGGTGGGCATGGCAACCAAGTTTGGTGAAGCCACTTTAGGGGTTCGTTATCGGGAAATTGATTCCGCAACTGGTGAAATCTCTGGCGGGGTGATGTACTACATTCAAAAAGGATTAGGTCAACGTTGGTTAGCCATTGTCTATTCAGTTCTGGCAGGGCTAGCAGCGTTTGGCATTGGAAATATGGTGCAATCGAATACGGTATCCAGTGAAATCCAAGCCCGCCTAGAGCCTTGGTTAGGTTTATCTCCATTGGTGATCAGTAGTGTGATTGGCGTAATTTTGGTGGTTCTAGTGGGGTTAGTAACCCTCGGTGGCATTAGTCGTATTGCCCAAACTACAGAAAAAATTGTGCCCTTGATGGCTTTATTTTATTTGGTTGGGGCAGTGACAATTGTGCTAATCAATCTTCCCCAAGTCCCAGCAGCACTGCAATCAATTTTTTATCATGCCTTTAACCCCACTGAAGCAATGGGAAACTTTGAAGGTGCAACGCTAGGCATGGCACTCCGTTATGGGTTTGCTCGTGGCATTTTCTCGAATGAAGCAGGATTAGGGGCTGCTTCCATGGTTTATGCTCAAGCTCAAAATACGCCTGCGCGACAAGGTATGTGGGCAATTTGGGAAGTCTTTCTGGATACCATTGTGTTTTGCACGGTTACAGCACTTGCCATTTTTGTCACAGGGACGTTGGATACCGGTGAAACGGGTGCTGTGTTAGCTTCGACGGCGTTTGATAGTGCACTGCCAGGGCCGGGGGGTTGGATTATTACCATTGGCATTGTCTTATTTGCCTACTCCAGTATTTTGACTTGGAATTTCTATGGTGAAAAAAGTTGGGAATATGTCTTTGGTTCTGAGATAGTTAAGTGGTATCGATTATTATTTTTATTATTTTTATTTATGGGCGCGATCGGGGGATTAGAACTGGTTTGGAAAATTTCCGATACTCTCAATGGGTTAATGGCAGCACCCAACTTGATTGCTCTAATTTTGCTAGCCAAATCGATTATTGAGGAAAAAGATAATTATTTTTCTGATGTGGAATCTCAACAAGAAAAAGAACCTGTCACAAAAACTTAATCGTGTATTTTTAAACTGAGTTTGCTTTCATCAAACATTGATCTAGTGCAGGACTGCAAAAAAATACCTTGGTGGGCTTAGGCAATGCCCACCAGAAACCACCTCTAGCAATGAGCTACCATGGTTCCGATATTTTCTCGTAAGGTTTCTAATCCTAATTTTTGTTGGGCAGAAATAAAGAGGGCTTGGGGAAATTTCTCTTTTGCTTGTTCTAAGGTTTCACGATCGACTTGGTCAATTTTGTTAAACACCAATAAACTTTCCGGTGGCACTAATGGCATATCTTCCAAAATTTTACTGACTGATTGAATTTGACTTTCCCAGGCTTGATGGGATAAGTCCACCACATGCAACATGGCATCGGCTTCACTAACTTCTTCTAAGGTGGCGCGGAAAGCATCAATCAAAGATGGGGGCAGTTCTTTAATAAAGCCCACGGTATCTGTTAATAAAATGGTTTGATATTCGCCCTCCGACGGCACGGTCAAGCGACGAGTGGTGGGATCTAAAGTGGCAAATAATTGGTCCTCAGCATAAATATCAGCATTGGTGAGATTATTCATTAAGGTTGATTTGCCAGCATTGGTATAACCAACGACTGCAACCGTAGGAACTTCCTGTTTTTGACGCTGCTGGCGCATCCGGGAACGGTGGGATTGCAGTTGATCCACTTCTTTCTGCAATCGATTTAACCGCTTTTGAATGCGGCGCCGTTCCGTTTCCAGTTGAGTCTCCCCAGGACCACGGGTACCAATGCCACCACCAAGTCGAGACATGGATTCCCCACGCCCCACTAGACGCGGGAGCAGATATTCCAATTGCGCTAATTCTACTTGTAATTTGCCTGCGCGCGATCGCGCTCTTTGAGCAAAGATATCTAAAATTAGTTCGGTGCGATCAATGACACGAATGCCGATTTCTTGTTCTAAATTTCGTACTTGAGCAGGGCTTAAATCTTGATCAAAGGCGACTAAACTTGCCCCAAGGGTTTGTACTGCAATTTCAATTTCTTGGAGTTTCCCTGCACCAATAACGGTTTTTGGATCAGGACGACTCCGCTTTTGGGTGACCACTTGTAACACTTCTCCCCCAGCAGTATCCACTAAACGAGTCACTTCGGCAAGCCCATCTTCAAATTGTTCCCGAGGAATTTCAGCCGTTTTTAATCCCACCACAATCACCCGTTGATGAGAACTATCAACTTGTTGGGCAGTATGTTCT
>JAHEOB010000373.1 GCA_018610095.1 Halothece sp. MAG | reverse complement strand
TTGATTTTTTCCACTAGAACGAGTAATAGTGGCACTAGTAACAGAACCACTGGGAGCGACAATAACTTTTACCATGGGTTGAACTTCAACATCAAAATCTACCTCTGGCTGTTGTCCGCATCCAATTAAGCTAGCACCACTAGCAGGGGCGCGACCGGTATTCCTCGCTTGTTCTTGCTCATTCCCACTAGATTGCTGATTTTGAGACTGATTTTGGTTATTACTTTCCTGCTGACCTTGATTAGCTTGTTGGGAGTTATTTGAGCTTTGTTGACCTCGGTTAGCTTGTTGAGAACGACTTGATCCTTGTTGAGATTGATTAGCTTGCTGAGAACGATTGGATGATTGCTGAGATTGGTTAGCTTGCTGGGAATCATTTTGTGCAGAAGAACTCTCAGCTTGGGATTGTTGTTGCTGCTGAGTAGAAGAACGCTCAGGTTGAGATTGCTCTTGTTGCTTAGAAGAACTCTCAGCTTGAGATTGTTGTTCTTGAGATTGTTGTTGTTGCTGTTGCTGTTGAGACTCGGTTTCTTGTTGATTCCTTGATGATTCACGCGCTTTCTCTAATTCACTTTCATCTAGGAGAGGCTTGGGTTCAGGGCGAGTTGTTTCTGATTCTTCTTCCTCTTTAGGTTCTGGTTCTGGCTCAGGCTCAGGCTCAGGTTTCGGTTCAGGCTGTGACTGTTGTTGTGGTTCCGGTTTAGGCTCAGGTTTCGGTTCAGGCTGTGACTGTTGTTGTGGTTCGGGTTCAGGCTGAGGCTCAGGTTTAGGCTCAGGTTCCGGTTCAGGCTGTGACTGTTGTTGTGGTTCGGGCTCAGGCTCTGGTTCTGGTTCAGGCTGTGACTGTTGTTGAGGTTCAGGTTCAGGCTGAGGCTGTTGGCGACGTTGTGGTTCGGGCTCAGGCTCTGGTTGTCGGTGAGGTTCGGGTTGTGGTTGAGT
The DNA here is from genome assembly GCA_018610095.1 of Halothece sp. MAG. Taxonomy (GTDB): domain Bacteria; phylum Cyanobacteriota; class Cyanobacteriia; order Cyanobacteriales; family Rubidibacteraceae; genus Halothece. The sequence goes on along the minus strand of JAHEOB010000373.1, from coordinate 4,080 downwards.
TGTTCGGCTAGGCTGAGGTTCTGGTTGAGGCTGAGATTGAGAGCGCGATCGCGCTGGTGACGTTCTAGCTGAAGTGTTATTAGAGGAAGAACGACTACCACTGGGAGCAGATGATTGTGATGAAGCAGTTGAAGAGGACTGCTGAGGTTTAGGTCTTGGTTTGGGTTCTTGCTCTTGTTGTTCTTGTTCAGGCGATTTTAAAACAACTTCAATGGGATCTCTTTCTGGTTCTGATGATTCTTCAGGATTCACTGGATCCCAATCCACCATCGCTAAGCCCCCGTGAATTAGGATGGAGCCAATCATACTACAATAAAGCAAACGCTGCTGCGATCGCTGCTGCTGCAAACGTTGATTTGCTGAAAATTGTGAAAACCCCATACCCGATTCCTTAACGAATAATTGATAATTACTATAAACTATTTCATTACCATAAATGACTTAATTCGCAAAGTCAATCCTCACTTTTGACTACTTGAAGCACCACCAATAGGTTAATTTCAGGGAGTTAAAGATAATCAGCATTGTTTGAATTGTTATTGATTGTAACCCGAGTTATTAACACTTGCCATGAATTAATGAAAGTTGTTAGCAATTCTGATAGGATAATTCTCGTTACATTCAACAACTGACTGAGATAGCTTACCATGATGGAAATTGATAACTTCTTCACGGCAGGGGGAATTGTTGCTTATCCGTTACTTGCCTTTTCCATTATTGCTGTTGCCTTTATTATTGAACGCTTGATTTTTTGGCTTCGGATTAATCGGCGTCAGCCTCGTATCATTCGAGACGTTTTGCGAACCTATCAACAAGATACTGATTATGCCGTTAAAAAGTTGCGTAATCACGCCAACTTACCCATGGCTCGTATTTTTCTGGAGGCTTTAGAATTAGATAACCCTACCCCCGAGGAATTTAGAATTGCTTTAGAAAGTGCAACACAAGCAGAAATTCCCACATTAAAACGGGCTTCTACTGTTTTTGAAACGATTATTAGTATTTCTCCCTTATTAGGGTTATTAGGAACGATTTTAGGACTCATTACTGCTTTTTCTAATTTACAGATTGGTGAAGTCGGTGGCGAAGGCACTACTGAAGTCACTGGGGGAATTAGTGAAGCGCTTGTCTCAACGGTAATGGGATTAGTCGTTGCCATTGTCACGCTCTTATTTGCCAACTTATTTCGGGGCTTTTATCAGCGTCAATTGGCTTTAATCCAAGAATACGGAGGAGAACTCGAACTTCTGTATCGCCGTCATTACGAGAAAGGAGAGGCAAAAACTTATGCAAATTCCTGAGGAATCAGATGCCAAACTTGAAATTAATATTGTGCCGATGATTGATGTCATTTTTTCAATCTTGGCATTCTTTATTATTTCAACGTTATTTTTAACCCGTGCGGAAGGGTTACCCGTTAATTTACCGGAAGCGAATACCAGCCAACAGCAATCACAAATTGAACTGACGGTTACGCTTAAAGAGAATGGAAAAGTTGCTCTCAATCAAGAAACCCTTTCTTTACAAAAATTAGTGGCTGAAGTCGAAAAAGCTGCCACTAAGAATGAGGAAACGACGGTCATTTTTAAAGCAGACAAAGCAGTTTCTCATGGAGAAGTTGTCAAAGTCTTGGATCGTTTACGAGGAGTAGAAGGGGTGAAACTTGCTATAGCAACGGAACGTCCTTCTAATTGATTAACTCGTAGCTAGCTTATTAAGGAGATTGAAAAGACCATGAAGCAACCATCTCAATTATCTCTTATCAAAACAGGCTTGTATAGTCTCTTTTTGGGAATCCCCATTACAGTATCTGCTACCTTAATGCCCACTTCAGTCAGTTGGGCACAACAGCAACCTCCCTCTCTTGAACAATACAGGGATTTGTATAATCAAGGAATAAGAGCTTATAACGAAGGTAACCATCAGCAAGCAATTGATAAATTTGACAAAATTATTGCTGATAATCCAAAAGCACAACAAGTTTACTATCTCAGAGCCGTCAGTTATTTAGAATTAGGTGAACCCCAAAAAGCGATTAGTGATTATACTCAAGTCATTGAATTAGATTCCGAAAACGCAAAAGCCTATTATGAGCGGGGGATTGCTAAGACCCAATTAGGCAATTATGAAGACGCGATCGCAGACTATAATCAGGCTTTAGAACTTAACCCTGATCAAAAAGCACGTATTTATCTCAATCGTGGCATTGCCCATAGTGAACAAGAAAACCTCGAAAAGGCAATTGCCGATTATACGAAAGCCATTGAATTCAATAAGGAACTAGCTGATGCCTATGCCAATCGGGGAGTCGTTCATTCTGCTATGGGAAATAAAGATAGCGCGATCGCGGATTTAGAAAAAGCAGCAGCATTGTATGAAAAACAAGGGAAGCAAACTCTCTATGAGACGGTACAAAAACGTCTCAAAAAATTGCAATAATTACTAGCAGCGTTAAAAACCTTGATTAAGGGGCTGATTTTTGATCTTCAGGTAAGGTTAAAATTTCTACCCCTTCTTTAGTGACGGCAATGGTATGTTCAAATTGGGCAGACAGTTTCCGATCTTTGGTGACTGCTGTCCATTTATCAGGTAGCATTTCCGCTTGGTGGGTTCCCTCATTAATCATGGGTTCTACGGTAAACACCATACCAGGGCGTAAGCGCTTCCCTTTTCCTGCTGTGCCATAGTGAGGCACTTGGGGAGAGGTATGGAAAACCCGATTAATACCGTGTCCCACAAAATCTCTGACTACCGAAAAGCCTTGAGATTCTGCATATTCTTGAATCGCTGCCCCAATATCACCGATTCTTCCCCCAGGTTCAACGGCATAAATGCCCCTCATCATACATTCATAAGTCGTCTCGACTAACTTTTTGGCATTGGAGGTAGGTGTTCCCACAAAGAAGGTTCTGGAAGTATCCCCATGATAGCCATCGAGAATCGGGGTAACGTCAATGTTAATAATATCCCCCTCTTTTAGGATTTGTTTTTCATTGGGGATGCCATGACAAATGACTTCGTTGACACTAGTACAAATTGATTTGGGAAAACCATGATATCCTAACGGGGCACTAGTAGCACCATGAGCTTGGGTCCAACGTTCTGCTTCATCATTGAGTTCTAGCGTGCTAACCCCAGGCTTAATCATGGTTTCTAAATGATCAAGCAGTGCAGCCGCTAACTGCCCTGCATGACGCATTTTTTCAAGTTCTCGGCTGGATAATAATGTAATCTTTTCAGTTGCCATGCGTGTTACTTGTCACTAGCAGTTCTATATTATCAGAGTGATTAAGATTGTAAGCTATCAAGACTAATTCTGTTGATTCGGTTCTAATAAACTAACCAGATGCCCATCAGGGGTACGCATCGCTGCAACTTTTCCAAACGAGGGTTCACGAATGGGACCTTCTAAGGTTGCCCCTAACGATTCCAGTTGATTCACCCGTTGCTCGACATTATCCACCTGAAAACTGAGAATGGGAGAACTGCCACCATTAGCTCCCTCTGCTGAATGTAGCGCGATCGTGGTTCCGCCAGCATCTAATTCCGCCCAAGCAGAACTATTCTTTTTGACATCTAACCCAAACCCTTCTGAGTAAAACTTAACAGCAGATTCCACATCATTAACCATTAACATAATGTGCTTGAAGGTAGCTGCCATAAATTGTCTCTCTGTTTGACGCCAACTCACATCATAGCCTATTCCCAGAGAGAGTTCTATGTTAGATTTTTGTTTGATTGAATCCTGTCTTGATCGATGAGCAATCAAACTCAACCTTTTTTTCAAAAGCTACTGTTAGTCATTGGACCCGGCTTATTAATGGCAGGTGCTGCCATCGGCGTTTCTCATTTAGTACAGGCAACGCGGGCAGGGGCAAATTATGGATTTTCCCTACTTTGGCTGTTGATTTTAGCAGTGGTGAGTAAATATCCCTTCATGGCTTTTGGCCCTCGTTTTGCAGCAGCCACTGGAAACAACCTCATCACCGGTTATAAACAAATGGGGAATTATGCTTATGGCATTTATGCTGCCATTACCATTGGCACCATGTTTATCATTCAAGCAGCCATTACCATTGT
>JAHEOB010000372.1 GCA_018610095.1 Halothece sp. MAG | reverse complement strand
TAACACCGTAACAATGGTGTGACCGGGTCCCATTTCTTTTGCTAAGGCATAGGCAGCACCAACATTAATGCCAACGGATCCCCCCATAAACAGTCCTTCTCGATATAACAAGCGATAGACCATCTGAACGCAGGTGGGATCGTCAATGCGGATAGCATCATCAGCAGGGGCACCCTGCATGTTTGCCGTTATACGACTATTGCCAATTCCTTCTGTGATTGACTTGCCTTCAGTATGAATTTCCCCAGTTTTGACATAACTATACAAGCCACTACCTTGGGGATCGGCAACAATACATTTAATGTTGGGATTTTTTTCCTTAAAGAACATGGAAGCCCCGGCATAAGTCCCTGCTGTTCCCGTTGAAGCAACCCAAACATCAATGTTGCCATCGGTTTGCTGCCAAATTTCGGGACCGGTGGTTTCATAATGCCCCCGGCGATTGGCGGTATTATCAAATTGGTTTGCCCAAATGGCATTGTCTGTTTCGTCAGCAATGCGCCCAGACACTTTAATATAGTTATTTGGGTCACGATAAGGAACTGCGGGAACGGTTTTCACTTCTGCCCCTAGCGTCCGTAAGGCATCAATTTTTTCTTGGGATTGGGTTTCGGGAATCACAATTAAGCACTTGTATCCTTTGGCATTGCAGATATGAGTTAAGCCAATTCCAGTATTCCCAGCCGTTCCTTCGACAACTGTGCCCCCAGGTTTCAGTAACCCCCTTTCTTCGGCATCTTTAATAATATAGAGGGCAGCGCGATCTTTAACCGATCCCCCGGGGTTGAGAAATTCTGCTTTTCCTAAAATTTCACAACCGGTTTCGTCACTGAGTTCATTAAGACGAATCAGTGGTGTATTGCCAACTGTACCAACAAATCCCTGTTTAACGTCCATCTGTTTTTATCAAATTAACTAAACGATTTTTCTTTTTTTTATCTTGACATTCTCAGAAAGAGACAGAAAAGTTAACTGCTGGCAGTCGCTGAAGCATCTTCTAAGGAAGCTAAGGGGTCAGGGATACTATCAGAAGGGGCTTCAAAACTTCCTTTGATGACATATTGGAGTCGCAGTTTTAACCAATTAATATAGTTTTCGTTGGTGGAAATCACAGCAACACAAGGTTGAGGACATTTTTCTTTGACTTCCTTCATTTCAGGGGCTTCTAAAAAAGCAGGTTGTTTCACAAGCCAAAAGTCAATTTCTTTATTTTGTTCCTCGTAATAGCGAGACCGTTCTTCTAAGACTTCTTGAAACGGTTCTTCTTCTAATAGAAATTTTTGGCTAGCTAAAACGTAGTAATAAGTTGTCATAATCACTTCGCTTGATTTCAACGGTTAATAATCGACTTCATTTCCCGTACTGCCCGTTCTAATCCCACCAAGACAGCACGACTAATGATAGTATGACCAATATTTAATTCTTCCATACCAGGGAGACAAGCGACAGGATGAACATTTTGATAAGTTAAGCCATGGCCGGCATTGATCCGTAACCCTAAAGCAAGGGCGCGATTGCAAGATTCTCTTAGATGGGTTAATTCTTCATGGCGGGTGGTTTCATCTTTAGCTTCGGCATATCTTCCGGTGTGCAGTTCAATGAGTTGTGCCCCGGTATCGGCTGCTGCTTTAATTTGCTTGGGATCAGGATCAATAAACCAACTGACAGGAATATCTGCCCCTTGCAGTTTTTCCACTAAATTGGTCATTCTAGATACATCGCCTGCTACATCTAACCCTCCTTCAGTGGTAACTTCCTCTCGTTTTTCTGGTACCACTGTGGCATAGTCCGGTTTGACTTCTAAGGCAAGTGCCATCATTTCTTCGGTGGGGGCCATTTCTAAATTCAGATGGGTTTGTACCGTTTCTCTTAAAATCCGAACATCCCGATCTTGAATATGTCGGCGATCTTCCCGTAGATGAGTGGTAATGCCATCGGCGCCACCTAATTCTGCTAATACCGCAGCAGCCACCGGATCGGGTTCAGTGGTTCTGCGCGCTTGCCGAATTGTTGCAATATGGTCAATATTGACCCCTAGGGTTAATGGAGGTTTTTCCTGATTGGTCATGGGACAAACTCATCTAAAATAAGCCCAATCCAAGATAACATTTTCCAGGAAAAAAGCTAAGATCAGTTATAGCTCGTGGCACGTAATGCCTAAGACGAAAATAACCCATTGCAGAGGTATTGGCATTTTTTAAGACGGTGCTTGCTTGAGGTAGCTTTCACTGGGTTTAAATTCATATTAAAGTGCAAACTTGTCCACTTTGATCTAGATTTTTAAGGAAGTTTTTTTTGATACAGGGAACATTGATTAAGTTATGGCATTGATTGTTCAAAAATTTGGGGGAACCTCTGTTGCTTCCGTGGAACGGATTCAAAAGGTAGCGCAACGGGTTTATCAAACCGCACAACAAGGGCATGATGTGGTGGTCGTTGTTTCTGCCATGGGGCAAACCACTGATGAATTAATTTCCCTAGCTAAAAGCATTACCAGTGAACCCAATCGGCGGGAGATGGATATGTTACTCGCCACAGGAGAACAAGTATCCATTGCCCTGTTAAGTATGGCGTTACAAGAATTGGGACAACCTGCGTTATCCCTGACAGGGGCACAGGTGGGAATTTTGACTGAGACGTTTCATAGTCGGGCTCGCATTTTAGAGATTAAGCCCGATCGCGTACAACGGCATTTACAACAAGGGGAAGTGGTTGTCGTTGCTGGTTTCCAAGGGATTACCAGTAGTGATGATTTGGAAATTACCACCTTAGGGCGCGGGGGTTCGGATACTTCGGCAGTGGCGTTAGCAGCAGCGTTACAAGCGGATTATTGTGAAATTTATACTGATGTCGCTGGAATTTTAAGCACTGATCCCCGAATTGTGCCTGAGGCGGTTCTAATGCCAGAAATTACCTGTGATGAAATGCTGGAGTTAGCCAGTTTAGGGGCGAAGGTACTACATCCCCGTGCCGTGGAAATTGCCCGTAATTATGGCGTGACCTTAGTTGTTCGTTCCAGTTGGAGTGATGAACCGGGAACCAAAGTTTTATCTCCTCTATTAGAACCCCGTTCTCTAGCTGATTTAGAAATTGGCAAGGCTGTGGATAGTGTGCAGTTAGATACCTCTCAAGGGCAAGTGGCGTTATTACGAGTGCCTGATTCTCCTGGGATTGCTGCTGGTTTATTTGGGGAAATTGCTAATCAAGCGGTGGATGTGGATTTAATTATTCAATCCATCCATGAAGGAAATACTAATGATATTGCCTTTACCGTGCAACGGGATGTGATTAATACGGCAGAAGCAGTTGCTAGCGCGATCGCGCCTTCCCTACGTTCTTCTTCCAGTGCCAATGAAGCGGAAGTGATTACCAATCCCGAAATTGCCACCATTGCCATTACAGGAGCGGGAATGATTGGTCGCCCAGGCATTGCTGCAAAAATGTTTACCACGCTTGCTGAAGCTGGCGTCAATATCCGCATGATTTCCACTTCCGAGGTTAAGGTGGGATGTGTCATTGATAAACAACACGGCGATCGCGCCATTGAAGCCCTTTGTGATGCTTTTTCCATTACCACGTCTCCAGTGACGCCTCATACTCAGAAAAATGATCATCCACCGGTGCGGGGAGTTGCCTTAGATCGCAATCAAGCCCAAGTTGCCATGTTGCAGGTTCCTGATTACCCAGGAAGGGCAGCACAAATTTTTGGCAAGTTAGCGGAAAATAATATTAGTGTGGATATGATTATCCAATCGCAGCGATCGCGCCTCATTAATGAAATTCCCAGTCGTGACATTGCTTTTACCGTTTCTAATACGGAAGTGGAACTCACCGAACAATTGCTGAAAGAATTACTCCCAGACATTGGGGCACAGGAAATTGTGGTGAATCAAGAAATTGCCAAAGTGAGTGTCGTAGGGGCAGGTATGGTGGGCAATCCTGGGGTTGCTGCCCAAATGTTTTCCGCCCTTGCCCAGCAGCAAATTAATATCCAAATGATTACTACCTCTGAAATTAAAATTAGTTGTGTGGTGGCACAATCTCAAGGAGAAACCGCGTTACGAGTGATTCATAATGTGTTTAACTTGCCTGAAATTGCAAAGCAACCATAGCACAACGCTATTGGGGTTCTACTAACTTGAAAACTAAGATTGATAAGCCATTGAGAACCATTTCTTCTGGGCTGCTATAAAAGGTTTCCCCTGATAATAAACGGGGTTGATTGGTATCAATCACTAGTTGCCAATCCCAACCTTGTAAGGATTCCGGAAATTGAAAGACCATTTCGGCGCGATCGCTGTTGAAAAATAACAAAAAGCTATCATCGATAATCCGTTTTCCTCG
>JAHEOB010000371.1 GCA_018610095.1 Halothece sp. MAG | reverse complement strand
GGTTCGTTCCACATTGTTAGTCTCCAAGCCTGCAGGAACCATCATTCCCGTGGCTGCCTTTACAGCAACCGCCGATCGTGCTACCCAAACCACCATCCAACAGTGCTTACAACTAAAGTCTCCTCAATTATTCCAACAAAGTCCCTATCGGGAGAATCTGCAATTGCAGGTGAAACGGGTGTGTACGCCTCGCCAACGAAAACAGCAGTTATTAAACTTTATCCGATCTCACCCAAAACAGGCAGGATTAATTTATGCGCGATCGCGCAACACCACAGAAACCTTAAGTCGTTGCTTAACAAGCCTTGGCTATAACAATGCTGCCTATCACGCGGGATTAAGCCCCTTACAACGCCGTCAGATTGAACAAGATTGGTTAACGGGAAAGCTGCAATTTGTGATTGCCACCTCTGCTTTTGGCATGGGAATTAACAAACCTGATCTCCGTTGGGTCATCCACTATCAACCCCCGTTATTATTATCGGAATATCTGCAAGAAGTGGGACGAGCTGGACGAGATGGCAAACCTGCCACGGCTTTAACCTTAGCGAGTGAACCCACAGGTTTACTTGATCGAGACGATCAGCAACGACAACGCTATTTCACTCAAAAATGGCGTCAGCAAATCCAAAAAGCACAGGAATTGATAAAATGGATTCCTTCCCAAGGAGATGTGACAACGGTGGAACAAATGTCTCCCCACGGATTAATGACACTGTCTCTTCTCCATAGTTCTCATCAACTAGAATGGCTCGATCCCTTTCACTATCGGCTTTTACCATCTTCTAAAAACCGTGGCATTTCTCCCAATTTGATTCAAAACCCGCGACAAATGCAGCAATATTTAGGGACACGAGACTGTCGTTGGCAATTTCTCCTCAATGCGTTTGGATTTTCTCAACAAGCAACAAACTTTCGCTGTGGGCACTGCGATCGCTGCCTTAAAAAATAACCCTATTGTTCAGCAGAAGACGTGGATTGTTCTTGTTTAATTTCAGGTAAGATTTTCTTAACACGGAATCCAGGAACAAAATAGGCACGGCTAATTTGTTCAGCGGGATCAGGAGTTAATTGCGATAACTGGTTGCCACTAGTGAGAAATACCCCAATGACACTCAAGGGAACTTGCAAGAATAAATTACTGCCCAAAAACCCGATCGCGGCTACCAATAAACCGAGCCCATGGTTGGGAAAGGGGGTTACAGAGGAAACAATGGGGGCATAACGGGCAATGAACCATAATCCCACTAACAGCGCGATCGCGCCGAGTCCGGTTAAAACCCGATGCTTGGGGGTTTTAAAAACTCGTAAAATGCGCCGTTGCTGGTCACTCAACTGATCAGGTTGAATCGACAGTAATACGATACTAAAAATATCAAAGGGGCGAGTCCACTGCATTAAGGTAATGGGAATGGTTCCCACTGCAGCCACAATGATTAATTCAACCACTACGGGTAAAATGGGTTTGCCCGCAGCAAGACCTAACCAGACTAATTCTAACCACAGGGGAAGAATGGCAAGTCCTGCTAAATGAATCCATAAATACGGTTCTTTTCGGTGCATAAGATTGGTTCTAGGTGAATCGTGAATCATCCTCCTCCCCCTCCATGGTGGGAGAGGGAGATAGGGATTATTTCTTATCGCTTAACTTGCGACGTTTTAAGACCATTTCATAGGCTTCAATGATATCACCTTCTTGCCAATCATGGAACTTATTGGCTCCAACGCCACATTCAAAGCCAGCTTGCACCTCTTTAACATCATCTTTGACGCGTTTCAGGGAATCCATATTGCCGTCATAAACCACTTCCCCATTACGACGAACGCGCATCCGACGGTTACGGACTAAGCGACCTGATTGCACATAACAGCCTCCAGCATAACCGCGTCCCACTGGGAACACAGCGCGCACTTCGGCTTGCCCGAGAGGAGATTCCACTTCTTCGGGTTCGAGGAGACCTTCCATTGCCCCTTGAATATCATCAAGGAGTTTGTAGATAATGTCGTACTCTCGAATATCCACCCCTTCTTGATCCGCAGCAGCTTTGGCATTAGAGGCAAGGGTGGTATTAAACCCAATAATGATTGCCCCACTGGCTGCGGCTAAATCCACATCGGTTTCGGTAACTTCGCCGGGAGCGCCCAATAAGACGCGAATTTGTACCTCATTTTGAGGGAGTTGTTCTAAGGCACTTTGAATTGCTTCCACGGAACCTTGCACATCCGCTTTAATAATGAGGTTGAGTTCTTTCAGTTCCCCTTCTTGCGCCTGTTCTGATACACCACTGAGGCTAATGCGACGGGTTCGGGCAGCCCGTTGTAAGCGGGAATTACGCATTTGTTCACTAATTTGTTCCGCTACTTCACGGGCTTGGCGTTCATCTTCATAAACCACAAACTCATCCCCTGCGGAGGGAACATCCCCTAAACCAAGGACTTCCACGGCAAATGAAGGACTCGCGGCTTCCACTCCTTCTCCGCGATCGTCAACCATGGCACGAACTTTCCCAAAACAACCCCCAGCAACAATGGCATCGCCAACGCGCAAGGTGCCATTTTGAACCAGTAAGTTGGCAACCGGTCCACGAGTGCGATCCAAGTGAGCTTCAACGACCGTGCCTTTTGCTGAGCGATCGGGGTTGGCAGAGAGTTCTTCTAGTTCAGCAACTAGAATAATCATCTCCAGTAACTCATCTAAATTATCCCCTGTAATTGCACTCACACCGACCATGGGGGTTTGTCCGCCCCATTCTTCTGGAAGCAAGCCATGTTCGGTTAACTCTTGTTTGACGCGATCGGGCTGCGCCCCTTCTTTATCCATTTTGTTAATGGCAACCACAATGGGAACACCAGCCGCTTGGGCGTGGCTAATCGCTTCTTTGGTTTGGGGTTGGACCCCATCATCGGCAGCCACCACTAAGATGGCAATATCAGTAACTTTGGCGCCACGTGCCCGCATAGCGGTAAAGGCTTCGTGACCCGGCGTATCCAGGAATACTACTTGTTTCGTTTCCCCATCGTGGTCAACATCTACGTGGTAAGACCCAGTGTGTTGGGTAATACCGCCGGCTTCTTGTTCGGTGACTTTGGTTTGGCGAATGGAATCGAGGAGACTGGTTTTCCCGTGATCCACGTGACCCATAATGGTGACTACGGGCGGACGAGGTTGGAGATTCTCCAAGTCCTCGCTATCCAGCATTTCGGTTTTTTCCGCAGCGGATTTTTGCTCGGGAATTTCCACTTCCACCCCTAAGTCTTGGGCGACGGAGCGAGCGGTTTCCAGATCAAGGGTTTGTGTAATATTGGCTGCAATGCCTCGGAAGAAGAGATTTTTAATAATTTCGGTTTCCGAAGCGACTAATCGTTCTGCTAATTCCCAAACCGGTAATTCCTCATGCAGAGTAATTTTTTCAGGACGCTGTTTTTGTTCTTTTTCTTGTTGACGTTGCCGACGTTGTTTTTGCGAAGAACTTCCCTTCGCTTTGGTAGGTTTACTGGGACTTGGCGTTTTCTGCGAGGACGATTTTTGCAGAGATTCTGGTTTCGGTGGCCGCTCTAGGGAGCGCATTGCCGTTGATTGTTCGGGTTGATCCTCCACTTTTTCATTTTCAATTGCCAAATCTTGCTCATCGTCATCTTCTTCAATCACAGGTTTGGGACGACGTTTCTTATTAGTCGATTTGGATGGGTCTTTTTCCGTTTGTTCTTCTTGTTCCTCCCAATTTTTCTTTTTACTGTGACGATGGGGTGGTTCACCCCGTTTCGGACGAGGACGCCTCGGGGACTCTAAAGGATATTGTTGTTGATCATCACTGGTATCTTGCTGTTGGGAAGTATCTTCCTCAATGTTTTTAGCAGCAGGTTCTTGTTTCGGCGCTGCTTTTTTGTCAGTTCCCCGCTTCGGTTTCTCCAGCATTTTCGGTTTAGCTGGCTTTTTCGGTTCTTGCTGTTGTTTAGCAGAAGCGGGCTCCTTGGATGACGTTTCGGATTCTGTTGCTTGGGATTTCTCTGCTTTTGTTTTTTCTGGGGCTCGTTTGGGTTTTGGCTTCTGGTTCCCTGATTTTAAAGTGGGCTTTTCGGTTTTTTTCGATTGCTCTCCTTTCTTATTATCTTTTTTCTGCTCAGTGTTTTTCTCCTCAGGCTTTTTGGGCGGCTTGGGTTTTGCCGGTGGCCCAATCAGTTGAGATTTGCTAGATGATTCCGTTTTTGATGAGGAGCTTGATTGTTCTGAGGAAGCGGATTGTGGAGCTTCCACAGTTTGAGGTTCTGATGGTTTGGCTGCTTCTGTTTTTGGGGGAGCAGTTTGTTGTTTGCCACTATCGTAATCTGAATCTGGAGAAACTGATGCTGAGGATTTGTCTGCCTCCGATTCGTTTTTCATGTTGGGCTGTTTTGGCGTGTCTGATTGTTGTGGCGTGGATTCGGTAGAATGTTTGTCACTCCTTACAGGGCGAGGAGGACCAATAAGTTGCGGTGATTGACCACTTCCTTGTTGTTTAGACTCCGAGGAGGTGGTTTCGCTGCGTGATTTATTATGTTTGACTTCTAAAATTTGCTGTTGGCTTTTACTCGATTTTTGACCGTTTTTCTTGTTCCCTTTCCCTTTGCGTTTTTGGGGTTTGGCTGGCGCTAATTTATCAGCATTGGCTCGAATACGCTCAGCATCTTCTTCAGGGATGGTACTACTATGGGTTTTAGCAGCAATATTGAGTTCATTGCAGATCGCTAATACCTGTTTATTGTCTAAATTTAATTCTCGTGATAAATCGTAAATTCTGACCTTAGTCATCCACTATCCCCCGTTGTTGGTTTAGAGCATACGTTAAGCTATTACATTGACACTCCGCCTTCCTAAAGGAAGAGGATTCTCGCTTCATCGGGTGAGTCTAGCTGATACTGGCGGTATCAACCCCGATCTCATTGCCCTCAGCGAGCATTGTTCGCCTCTGCCTGAGGCTACTTTCTCCATGTGTTTTTAACTACTATGGCAGCAGCAAAATTGTTAATCTTCTCCACACTCGGGATCGTTATTTACTTGTTGGGAGAGAGTTTTTGTTGCCACAGTTAACACCAATTCTGGACAAATCTAACTCCTCCGATTGGGGTTTAGTTGGGCGAACTCAACTCCTCACTTTTAACAAACATAAGATAGGATACTGACATGATTTCCGCTTAGTTTGCTTTATGATGTATATTTAATAATTATAATGAAGGCTAGTCACCTCAAAGTTAACCCTAAGTATTCTATTCTACCAATAAGTGATAGTTGTAGAGTCGTGACTCACGATGATGTAATGATGTGAGTTGACTGAGATGAGGAATTAGATTGCAGGCGTTCCCAAAGTTTATCATAGATTTCAGGGGGAACTTTTGCCTTAAGAGCTCGCCCTAACCGATTTTTGTATTGTGCTGCTTTTAGACAATTGGCACAAGGACAGATATAGGCAGAGCGTCCCATCCCTTGATCTAATTGTACCGTTCGCGACGGGTGGATGCGCACGATTCGCCAAAATTCGTCTTTTGGAGCCACTCGGCGACAACTGATGCAACGACGATAGTTTTTCTCCATATTTTCGATTTGATGAATTGTCTCTTAATTACGGTAGTGCCCTAATTCCTTGATTCTCCTCTTCCGTAAGAGATAGCTATTGCTGGGTAAATTATTTTAAGCTAAAAGTATTTGGGTGAATTATTTACAAAAGTTAATATTTATGGTGCTTAATCAAGTAACGCCACCGACAGTAGCAGGAACCTATTGGCAATGGCATGGACAAAATATCTATTATGTGCAAGCAGGAACATCCCATGACAATGCGCCGCCACTGTTATTAATTCATGGCTTTGGGGCTTCTACCGATCATTGGCGAAAAAATATTGCGGAACTACAATCCGATTTTAAGGTTTATGCCATTGATTTACTGGGATTTGGACGTTCTAGTAAGCCCGATTGGACTTATAGTGGCTCGTTATGGCAACAGCAATTAGCAACCTTTATTCAAGAAGTGGTTGGCGAAGCAGTAGTATTAGTGGGCAATTCCCTTGGGGGATATGCTGCTTTATGTGTGGCAGGAAATCATCCGGAATTATGCCGTGGGGTAGTACTGCTCAATAGTGCTGGACCCTTTTCGGATCAACAGCAAACTCAAACTGCCTCGGAGACAGTTTCCTTGCGACAACGGTTACAAAAATTGATACGCTCAGTTTTCTTATCCCGTTGGGGGAGTTGGTTGTTGTTTCAATATGTTCGGCGTAAGTTTATGATTCGGCGAACCTTGCAGCAGGTGTATCTCGATCCGACGGCGGTAACGGATCAATTAGTGGAAGATATTTATCGCCCCTCCTGCGATCGCGGTGCTGCGAAAGTCTTTGCTTCGGTTTTTCAAACGCCGAGAGGGGAAACCGTGGATCAGTTATTACAACGGTTAGAAGTGCCCTTATTGTTGTTATGGGGTCAAGGTGATCCCTGGATGGATACCGAAGCGCGATCGCGCCAATTCCATCAATACTACAGCAACATTTCCCAATATTTCCTCCATGCTGGTCATTGTCCCCACGATGAAATTCCCCAACAGGTGGATGAAATCATCAAAAACTGGATGATGTCACAAGTGAAATGCCATGGCTAAGTTTCCAAACATTAATAACTAACGATACCTCATTACGGCACTAGGAGCGAATATTTCATGATTTCAGATGAGCATTTCCACAACGGCTGATACCATCAAAACGCAGCTACGAACCTTTGTTAAGGACAAACTGTTATTCGGCAATGATCCCACTCCAGAATTACTGGCGATTGTCAGTGTCTATGTGGTACGAGGGATTCTCAATCTAGCGCGTTTAGCAGTCAGTTTTTTCCTCAAGGATGAGTTAGGGCTAACCCCAGCAGAAGTTTCTGCTTTAACGGGATTGGCAGTCCTACCATGGGTGATTAAGCCCTTATTTGGATTTCTCTCCGATGGCTTTCCCATTTTCGGTTATCGTCGTCGCCCCTATCTGATATTGTCAGGATTTCTGGGAACGGCTAGTTGGTTGGCACTTGCCACATTTGTCAATCATGCTTGGACAGCCGCGATCGCGATTATTATGAGTTCTGCCTCCATTGCGATTAGTGATGTCATTGTGGATTCCCAAGTCGTAGAACGGGCAAGGGAAGAGTCATTAGCCAATGCTGGGTCACTGCAATCACTCAGTTGGGGGGCTTCTGCCTTTGGCGGATTGATTACTGCTTATTTCAGTGGTTGGCTACTGGAAATCTTTGCCCCGAAAATGGTGTTTGCGATTACCGCTGTCTTCCCCTTAGTTTTTTCCGCAGTGGCGTGGTTGATTGGAGAAACACCTGTTCAAAAGCGCGATCGCGCGGAGGTTTTTGCTAATGTCAAAGGGCAAATGCAGCAACTGTGGCAAGCAATTACTCAAAAGCAAATTTTATTACCCACAGTGTTTATTTTTCTTTGGCAAGCAACGCCCAGTTCTGATTCTGCCCTATTCTTTTTTATGACTAATGAATTAGGATTTGAACCGGAATTTTTAGGACGGGTACGCTTAGTGAGTAGTTTTGCTTCCCTGACAGGGGTTTGGATTTTTCAACGCTTCTTAAAAACCATTTCCTTTCGCCAAGTTTTAGGCTGGAGTACTGTAATTTCTGCTGTTTTAGGAATGAGTGTTTTACTGTTAGTCACTCATACCAATCGCGCATTAGGCATTAATGATTATTGGTTTAGTTTAGGCGATAATTTGATCTTAAATGTTATCGGCGAAATTGCTTTTATGCCCGTTTTAGTGTTATCAGCCCGATTATGCCCCCCAGGGATTGAGGCGACATTATTTGCGTTACTGATGTCAATTTTTAATTTAGGAGGATTTTTATCTCATGAATTAGGGGGATTATTAACTCATTTCGTGGGCGTAACAGAAAATAATTTCGATCGCTTATGGCTACTGGTGATTTTTACAAATTTTTCGACTTTACTGCCTTTACCTTTGATTTATTTCGTACCTGCCACTGATCCAAGAGAAACACAATCTAAGACAATTTAGAAACTGTTACATTAACTGATTATGCAAAGGTTTTGGAAATGGCTAATAAGGGGAGCTACCCTTTATTTTCATCCATCGCCAATATAAAAAAAGAAGCATCCTTAGTAATAGTGTGCTTCAGAATTGTATGGAATTGATAATAGCGGGAGGTGGATTTGAACCACCGACCTTCGGGTTATGAGCCCGACGAGCTACCAGACTGCTCTATCCCGCGTCGCGCTTTTCTATTATATACATAAAGATTTGTAACTGCCAAGTAATCTCATTCCTGATTCTTGCATTTGTTAATAATGTCAAAATAAGATTGCAATCTCTGATTTAATGGGAGGGGTTCAAGCTGCAATTAGTCACACCATTTGCCTGATGACCATTGAGCAATTATTATCTCCTTTTCAAAAATTTGGCGTTAATTTAGGCTTAACTCGGATTAAAACCTTATTAAGCCAACTGGGAAACCCTCAAACGCAAGTCCCTTTAATTCACGTTGCTGGAACTAATGGCAAGGGATCAGTTTGTGCTTATTTATCATCAGTTTTGACGGCGGCAGGTTATCGGGTGGGACGCTATACGTCTCCCCATTTGATTCATTGGACAGAACGCATTTGTCTCAATGAGAAACCTATTTCTGAAACCGAGTTAATCAGTGTTTTAGAAACTGTAACGGAGGCAATTAATCATTATCAGCACTCAGACAAGGAAATCCCCACGCTTTTTGAAGTTGTGACCGCTGCTGCTTGGTTATATTTTGCGGAACAACAAGTAGATGTTGCTGTGATGGAAGTGGGATTAGGGGGACGGTTAGATGCTACCAATGTCAAAGATGAGGCCCTGGCGACTCTTATTACACCCATTAGTCGGGAACATTGGCAAGTGTTGGGAGAAACTTTAACAGAAATTGCCACCGAAAAGGCGGGCATTCTTAAACCTGATTGCCCTGCTTTCATTGCGCCCCAAGCTTCAGAAGCAGCCCAAGTCATTGAAAAACGGACAAGGGAACTAAATTGTTCCACCCAGTGGGTACCACCTGCTACCGTCGTTTCAGAAACGTCTAATTGGGCAGTTTTTAATGAGATCAGTTATCCCTTACCGCTCTTAGGCAAGGTACAATTAATTAATTCTGCCTTGGCAATGGCAACCATTCAATATCTGCAAAAGCAAGGTTGGAAAATTTCTCAAACTGCTATTGAACAGGGAATGCAACAGACGCAATGGCAGGGCCGTTTACAGTGGGTAAGGTGGCAGGGACAATTAATGCTTCTAGATGGTGCTCATAATCCGGCAGCAGCAGAAGGATTACGTCAATATGTGGATACTTTACCCCAACCAGTGACTTGGATTATGGGAATTTTATCCACAAAAGAGCAAGACAAAATCTTGAAAACGTTACTGCGAGCTAACGATATTCTTTATACGGTTCCTGTTCCTGATCATAGTACGACTTCACCAGAACAGTTACTAACAATACAACAACAAGTTGGTCCACAACTGCAAACGCGATTGGCTTGTAACGCTTTAGAATCGGCATTGCAAAACGTTAAATCAGTGGCAACACCAACTTTAATTCTTTGCGGTTCTCTATATTTAGTAGGCTATTTTTTATCTATTTATGGGGATGAAATTAAAACAATTAAACCCGATTGGGATCAAGCGTGATTTCTTTTTTAGTAAAAGGTAAATCTTGATTAATGGCATCAATTTCTGCCTGTTCCATTTCATTAATTTCATCAATATAAGCATTTAAAATTTGACTCATTTTGGGATGATAAAAGCGATGGAGACTATAATTAGGTTTTGCTGAAAATCCGCGTCGCCGTTTATGGCTACCCCCTGCTCCTGGGTCAAACATTTGAATACCTTGCTTAATTGCCCATTCAATAGGTTTGTAATAGCAGGCTTCAAAATGGAGACAATCATATTCTTCAAAACATCCCCAATATCGACCATAAAGATTGTCCCCTTTACGAATACAAAAAGATAATCCTACAGGGCGATTGCTATCATCCTCATAAGCAGCAAACACAACAACGCGCTTGGCATAGTTGGGATACAATTGCTCAAAAAATTTACGGGTTAAATATTTACTCATGCCAAAAAATTGGTCACAAGTGTTGCTATAAAACTGATAAATAACAGGAAACATCCAATGAGGAATCTCTTCTCCGGCATGGACTTTCATTTCTAATCCTGCTTTTTCCACTTTTTTTCGTTCCCGTTTAATGTTACGCCGTTGATTAGCATTGAATAGTTTTAAATAATCATCAAAGTTGCTTAAATTAGCATTTTCCCAAATGTAGCTATGATGTTGCCAACTACAAAATCCCAATTGCTCTAACTGTGATTTCCAGTTGGGATCAACAAATAAAAAATGACAGCCAGCAATGCCTTGTTCTTGGCAAAATTCATCAATGGCATTAACCATGATTTCAGTAAGCACAGTTTCATCGTGGTCAGGGTCAATTAAAAACCGATAGCCCACCGCAGGGGTAAATGGTGTCATGCCTAATAGTTTGGGATAATAGTTAATACCTAAATGATAAGCTAAATTCGCCCACTGGTGATCAAAGACAAATTCGCCGTAACTATGCCCTTTTAGATAAAGGGGCGCAGCTGCGACTAAGTTACGGTTTTGCCAAATAGTTAAATGACAAGGTTGCCATCCTCGGCGTGGTGTAACACTGCCAGATTGTTCTAAATTATTTAACCAGTCCCACTCTAAAAACGGCGTTTGTAGCGGTAACGCCAAGGCATCCCACTGGGATTGAGGAACGTTTTTAATTTGCTCTTGCCAGCGTACCGTGTATTGAGAAGAAGAACCCATCTTGCTATAAGCTATTGTTCCGTCTGGATCAATTTTAAGAAGATGGGATGGGGGATTGTCTGCAAAAAAAGTTACCCAATTTTGGGGATTAACGCTAAGCTATTAGGAAGGTAACAAATTATTGCAAAATAGCATTCCTATGACCATTTCTTTTGAAAGTCTAGGTGTCTCTGAAGCTAGAGTAAAAAAACTGGAGAAACTAGGCTTTGATCAACCGACTGATGTACAGGCACAAGCCATTCCAGAGCTTTTAAAAGGTAAGGATGTTGTGGGTCAGTCTCAAACCGGAACGGGAAAAACGGCAGCGTTCTCTCTTCCGATTCTAGAACGAATTGATGTGGCAGATACTAGGGTTCAGGCTTTAATTCTGACCCCAACTCGGGAACTGGCGCAGCAAGTTGCCACGGCAATGAAGACCTTTTCCTGCGATCGCGCTTTGAATGTGTTAACCGTTTATGGGGGACAGTCCATTGACCGACAAATTCAAAGTCTCAAGCGCGGGGTGCAAGTTGTTGTAGGCACGCCAGGGCGGATTATTGATTTGCTGAATCGCAAAGTGCTCCATTTCAAGGCTTTACAGTATGTCATTCTTGATGAAGCGGATGAAATGCTGAGCATGGGCTTTATTGATGATGTCCGCAATATCCTGAGACAAACACCCACCCAACGGCAAACCGCTTGTTTTTCGGCAACCATGCCCAAAATGGTACAGGATTTGATCGATGAATTTATGGATCAGCCTGTTAACTTACAAGTGGCGCAACCCAAGGCAACTCCCACCCAAATCGCTCAGCGTGTTTATAAAGTTCCTCGGGGTTGGAAAAAAGAGCAAGCTCTCAAACCGATTTTAGCGGTGGAAAATCCAGAATCGGCACTGATTTTTGTTCGCACCAAACGGACAGCAAGTGAAGTAACACAAACCCTGCAAAGTGCAGGTTACAGTGTCGATGAATATCATGGTGATTTAAGTCAGGGTCAACGGGAACGGTTAGTTCAGCGTTTTCGCAAGAATCAAGTTCGGCTTGTGGTTGCAACTGATATCGCCGCCCGTGGTTTAGATGTGCAAAATCTATCTCATGTCATTAATTTTGATCTCCCTGATAATCCAGAAAGTTATATCCACCGCATTGGTCGAACTGGCCGTGCTGGCAAAACAGGGGTTGCCATTAGTTTAAGTCAATATCGCGATCGCAATACCCTTCGTCAAATTGAAGGAAAACTGGGTCATCGTTTGCAAATTGTTTCCATTCCCACTCGTAGTGAAATTGAAGCCCAACGGTTAGAACAACTCCGACAACAGTTATACGATAGCTTAGGCGGAGAACGGATGGCTTCGTTTTTACCCTTAGTTCGGGAACTAAGTGATGAATATGATGCCCACGCGATCGCGGCGGCAGCCTTGCAAATGGTTTACGATCAAAATCGTCCGCAATGGTTGGATGAAAACTGGCAAGACCCCCCCAGCGATCGGCCCAAACCAAAACCCCGTCCCAAACGGAATCCCAAACAATCAGTTCGCTCTAAATAAGCAAACGGTTCTAAATTGGCAAATGTTGACTACATAACGCTGTATTTTATGGTACAGTGAGGGCGAAAGCCATTTTCCAGGGATTAACCTACATCAACTCGTATTATTCCCAAATTTGGAAAGATGTAGGCAAATCCCAAGTTTGGGTTGGTTAATTGTCCAAAATTAAGTAACCTCGGTGTTAACGGGAAGCGTGACAAGTTTGCCAACCCTGTAATTCCCTTTGATGTTGGATCGTTCCCCTGGTTTGTGGTGAGTCAAAATTGAATGGACAGAGCAAGAATCCCGTGAAAACCAAAGTTTCGCCAGTTACCCCATCTGAACCACAACCCGGCTTCCAAGATCAGCCCCATTGGCCCGGTCTGATAGAAACCTATCGTTCGTTTTTACCCGTTAATTCCCAAACCCCTGTTGTTACGCTTTTTGAGGGAAATACGCCGCTTCTCTACGCCCATCGCATTTCCCAAGAAATTGGACGAGGGGTTAAAGTTTATTTAAAATATGATGGTCTTAATCCCACTGGCAGTTTTAAAGACCGAGGGATGACATTAGCCATTTCTAAGGCTAAGGAAGCTGGGGCGAAAGCGGTCATTTGTGCTAGTACAGGAAACACGTCGGCGGCTGCTTCAGCCTATGCTGTTCGTGCTGGCTTAAAGCCATTTGTGTTAATTCCCGATGGATATGTTGCCCTTGGAAAATTAGCACAAGCCCTCCTCTATGGCGCGGAAGTCCTTGCCATTAATGGGAATTTTGATGACTGCTTAAACTTAGTTCGAGGCATTGCCGAAGATTATCCCGTCAATTTAGTTAATTCCGTCAATCCCTATCGCTTAGAAGGGCAAAAAACAGCAGCTTTTGAAGTGGTGGATCAATTGGGAGAAGCCCCCGATTGGTTAACCATTCCTGTGGGAAATGCCGGAAATATTTCCGCCTATTGGATGGGATTTTGTCAATATCATCAACATAATAAATGTCAAAAGTTGCCTCATATGATGGGCTTTCAGGCAGCAGGGGCAGCTCCAATTGTGGAGGGACATTCCATTAAATCCCCACAAACGGTGGCGACTGCCATTCGTATTGGTAATCCTGCCAACTGGAAGCGAGCGTTAGGGGTGCAAGATGCCAGTCAAGGAAACTTTGGTATGGTTAGTGACGAGGAAATTTTATCCGCTTATCGGATGATTGCCCGTGAAGAAGGCATCTTTTGTGAACCGGCTAGTGCTGCGTCGGTTGCTGGGTTATTGAAAATCCAAGACCAAATTCCCAGTTATGCCACCGTGGTTTCGGTTTTAACGGGCAATGGCCTCAAAGACCCCCAAAGCGCGATCGACTATGCCCAAGCGCAAGTCAAATCAGGGATTCCCTCTGATGTGGGATCAGTTGCTAAAGCAATGGACTTATGAACAATCATTGCAATGGGGCTGCTGAGAAAACTTCATATAACAGCCCCTTATTCGTAATAGTGATCTAGAAAAAACCCCCAACCTGTGTTGAGGGCTCATTTCAGGATAAAACCAAGGTTACAGTTTAGTTCCACATTCAGGACAGAATTTATTAGTGGTTGTGTTTTTGGTACCACAATGATGGCAATGAATGGTTTCTGTTTCTGTATGATCAGATTGCTTCACTTCTGGCAGTCCCATCATTTGGGCGTTACTTTTACCAGGGGCAACCATGGGATAGCAGTTTTCATCTTTTCTAACTTGGGCATCTAGAACCACAGGCCCATCATGATTCAGCATTTCTGAAATTGCCGAGGATAAGTCAGCGCGATCGCGCAATACCATCCCCTTGAGCCCATAAGCTTCACACATTTTAACAAAATCAGGCATTCCCACCTCCATATTCGAGGCAGAATACCGTTCTTGGAAGAAGGTCTGTTGCCACTGTCGTACCATGCCTTGCCAGCCATTATTAATAATGATGGTTTTAACATTAATGCCATACTGGGCAAGGGTTCCTAACTCTTGCATATTCATTTGGAAGCTGGCATCCCCACTAATGCAAATGACATCTTCTTCGGGGACAGCTATTTGAACGCCCATGGCTGCAGGAACACCATAGCCCATCGTCCCTAAGCCAGAACTGGAAATCCAACGTCGGGGTTGGCATTTGAGAAATTGCGCTGCCCACATCTGATGCTGCCCAACATCAGTGGTATAGTAAGCATTTGGAGCTTGCTTGCCAATCTCGACAATCACTTCTTGCGGAGACAGCAAATCATCATACTGGGGAATAATCAGGGGATAAGTTTCTCGCCAACGCTCAATTTGTTGTAACCACGGTTTGGTTTGTTCGTGGTTTTTGGGAATCTCCAACTCTTCAATGCGTTGCAGCATTTGTTGCAAGCAAGTCCGAACATCCCCCACAACTGGCACGTCAGGAGCGCGGTTTTTTCCAACTTCTGCGGGAT
Source organism: Halothece sp. MAG (assembly GCA_018610095.1). Taxonomy (GTDB): domain Bacteria; phylum Cyanobacteriota; class Cyanobacteriia; order Cyanobacteriales; family Rubidibacteraceae; genus Halothece. The sequence continues at coordinate 1,054 of JAHEOB010000371.1, read as the reverse complement.
CGATATCAATGTGAATGACTTTCGCCCGACAAGCAAATTCGTCTAACTTGCCAGTCACCCGATCATCAAATCGCGCTCCGACAGCAATTAATAAATCACACTCACTCACGGCATAGTTGGCATAAGCCGTGCCGTGCATTCCCAGCATGGAAACCGACAGGGGATGACTTTCATCAAAGGCTCCCAATCCCATCAAAGTTGTTGTGACTGGGATTTGGAAATATTCCGCAAGCTGCTTAATTTCCTCATGAGCGCCTGAGTGAATCGCCCCACCACCAACATAAAGAAGGGGACGTTCTGCCTTTTGAATTAACTCAATGGCTTGGGTGAGGGAGCGAATATTCCCTTTTTGGGTGGGACGGAAGCCAGGAATATTCACCTGCCCCGGTAGTACGGGAACATAATCACATTCTTCAAAGCCCACATCTTTGGGGATATCAATGAGAACGGGTCCGGGTCGCCCACTAAGAGCAATATGGAAGGCTTCCGCAACAATTTTTGCCATATCGCTAGCATGACGAACCACATAAGAATGCTTAACTACCGGAAGGGTGATGCCAAAAATATCGGTTTCTTGAAAGGCATCAGTGCCAATGGCAGGGCGTGCTACTTGTCCGGTAATGGCAACTAAGGGGATGGAGTCCATGTGAGCCGTTGCCAACCCCGTGACTAAATTGGTTGCCCCAGGGCCAGAGGTTGCAAAACAGACCCCTACTTTACCGGTGGCTCGGGCATAGCCATCGGCAGCATGGGCAGCTGCTTGTTCATGGCGTACTAGAATATGTTCAATGTCGCCGCGAGCTTGGGCACGGTGCAATTCATCATAAATAGGAAGAATCGCTCCTCCCGGATAGCCGAAAATATGCGTTACACCGTGTCGTTTCAGACTATCTAATAAGGCAAACGCCCCTGTACGTCGCTGGGCAGGTTCAGCGGTTTGGGGAGGAGATGGAATTTGTTGTTTGATCTGATTTGGATAACCCACTGCTCTCTCACTACTTAACTGTACGGTCAAAAAATCTTTATTTGTTATTTATGCTACAACTTTTTTTTG
>JAHEOB010000370.1 GCA_018610095.1 Halothece sp. MAG | reverse complement strand
GGTTCTCACTCCTTTGACTATTTAAATTGGTTATTTGGTGGCGTCAATAGCTTATCGGCACGCTTAGCAACTGGGATTACCGAGCGTCCCGATCCCAACGATGACGGTAAACTCAAACCTGTCGATTCCGATGATGTCTGTTTATTAATGTTAGAGTTAGCCGATGGCACGCCCTGTCAATTAACCATTAGTGCCGTTACTTATCAAGGACGGGGCCATTGGGTAGAAGTTTACGGCGATCAAGGAACGCTTGTGCTTGGTAGTTCCAATCTCAAGGATTATGTTCACGGTTTCCGTTTATTAGAAGCCCCAGCAGGAGACACCTTATCAGAAGTCTTTGTTCCAGAACGACTAGCATTTCCCAAAGTGTATCAAGATGGGCGAATCGCTCCCTTTATTCGGTTAGTTGATCATTGGGTAAAAGCAATTGAGAACCAACAACCAATGACACCTTCCTTAAGAGAAGGCGTATATTCTCAGTTACTGATGGATTTAACCCATCAATCTAACGAACAAGGCAATTGGGTAACGGTTCCTGACTTTGAAAAATTCTTATTGCAATAAGTATGGAGAATTTAAGTTTTCAATATTCATTAATGTTGCCTTTTTTACATTATTAATTGAAATATTTCCAAAAACCAAAACTGTGTCTTTTAGCAAATTCTCCTTTTATTTCACTCTCCGAACAGAACAATATTAAAGTATTCGATTGATACCAATTCTGAATAATTCTGCACTAAAACCTACTAACCTAATTTCGCGAAATCGCAGCTATAGAGCGGTAACCATTTAGTGCAATCTTTTTGGAAATTGGTATATTTTTTTATAAAAAAAATTAAAAAAGGATAAAAAAAATCCACTAAATACACTTCCTAACCTTAATTTTGGAATGGGATTATATCGACAAATCCCATTCCTGACTGTAATTTTTAGGTACTTTATTTGGTGAACCTTTCTGTAATTATTGTAATTATTATGCAGGGGATGGACGGCCTTGTCCACGATTTCCTGGAGGGCCTTGTCCAGGATTTTCCATAGGCGCTGGAGTACCCCGCATGCGAACTCCTGCAAAAGAAATAATGTCCCCAATAGTTGAAATGACTGCTTTTTCTCCTGTTTTAGTTTTAATGTGAATCCCATCAGGCTGTACAGCAGGGTCTTGAAAGTTGTTAAGATAACTATTGGGATCTGCTTTAACCAATCCAACGAGTGTTTCAGCTACAATATTGCTTCCCACTGCACCAAGAGCGTTCCCATCTGTTTGCAATGCAGATTCCTTTAGGAGGTAATACCATAGAGGTGTATGGTTGCCAAAGTTTCCTTCTTCTAGAGCCTTTTTTAGTTCTTGATCAGATTCTTGATCAATTAATGTTTCTTTTGTTAATGGCTCGAGACCAAATGCTTTTGCTACTGCTTGACCAGTGGGAAGACTTAAAGAATATCCTCGTACCAAGTTGCGTTGCGCTAAATGAGAAAAGAAAGTATTGGGTCCTGCACCCTCTAATTGTAGATTAAACAATCCTTTAGCAATTTTCGGATCAATCTTGCGAGCGAAGTTGGGAATCGGTTCTCCATTAGCAAAAGGAATAAAATTATTCCACTCTACTGCAAAGGCTTTCTTTAAGCGATACTTACCGTTGACTTTTTCTAAGAGATCCTGATCCGGCTCTCGATTCTTAGAAACACCCAGTAGATTCATAACTGTTTCCTCAGTCTGGCGGTTGAGTTGATAGAAAGGACGAATCATCGAGTGGCCAAATCGGAAGCCTGCAACAGAAAATTCGAGCGGCATAAAAGCTTCGCCTATGATTCCAGGTCGATAAAAAAATGGGCCATTGAATAAAATATTTTCGACAATATTAGGTTCACAAACGGCTTTTAAGTATTCATTAATCACAATATATTGATAAGCCCAACGTACTAATTGGCGTGCTTTTAAATATCGTTTTTGTGGGGATGGATACACGTTAGCTGGCAAACCGCTGGCAATAACATTGTGGAACTTAATAAAAACTGCCTGAAGCTGGCTAACGATGACATTTTCATCGTTACGCATATCCGCAATTGCTGCCTCACGGCCATTCCTAGGTACATCAACTAAGTCACCATCCTCTTGAAGTTTTAATAAGAGATTACCGTCTTCATATAGAAAATCTGCTTCCGTCCTTGCACCTGCTGGAGAATTACTAATTAATGTTGGACCATCACCGTACACACTATCCAGATCTAAGTAAGGACGACGACCATTTTTCAAATTCTTTACAATTTCTTGAGGTGAAGCTGGTTTTAGTCCTTCTTTTACACTGTCATTTTCATCACTAATTGTGCTAATGTCAGTTTCGCGATCCGTACGGGCTGTAATGTCGTGATCAATAAATTGTCCCAGATAAGTAAAAATGGAAGGGATATTAGAATTAAGTTCTTTAATTTCTTGGTCCGGTTTACCCGGATCAGCCATTGCATTTCCTAGCTTGTTGAGCGCATCAATTGTAGAAGCAGCTACAGGCAACTTGTTTTCTGACTTCTCTACAAGCTCCGGAAAGAGGTAATTAAAGGGTGTATTAAAAAGAATTTCTTCAGGGGGCTCAGTACTTTCTGCAGCATTAATGCCGCCAGCATGAGTAACATTTTTAAGCATAAGTTTTTCCAAATCTTTACTGACATTTCGGCATCAGCGAAGTAATTCTATACTTAGATACACCAATTTTCAAGTTTATAGCACTACGGATTCACATTAGGACATAAACTATAGTCTTAGAAACCGATACTGTCACACGACCACGGCAACCAAATGTCCTAACTTCGTTGCGTAGTGCTATATATGGTGATTCAGATGTAATCAAGTTTTTCAGAGTGCATAACATTTACATCCAAAACATATAGAAATACTACAGGATTAATTTAATCAAATAGTTCTGATAATGAATTATTGCTGACTACTATGTTTCAAACAATACCAGAAAAACAAATGCACCAAACTAGGTGGGTACTTACCATTGGATGGCTAATTCTGATTGCGTCACTTTTTTATGATCCGATATCTCCATGGCTAACTAGTCCCAAAAACTTGTCTAGTCCTTTGCGAGCAACACCAGAAAAGTGCATTTCCGTTCAAAATCATTGCTTAGAACAGGAAGCCTATGGATTAGGAGCACCAATTTTTTGGGGACTAATTATACCAAGTGCCATATTTATTTTATTAGTGTTCGGTCACGAGCTTTGGCGACGGATTTGTCCTTTATCATTTTTATCCCAACTTCCTAGAGCGTTGGGTCTTCAGCGTAAAGTAAAGCAAGTTAGCAAATCTGGCAAAACGCAATATTTTGTCCCTACGATCAAACCTGATTCCTGGCTTGGGCGAAATTACTTATACTTACAAATGGCTTGGTTTTTTGTCGGGCTTTGTTGTCGAATTCTCTTTATCAACGCTGACCGAACATGGTTAGCATTATGGCTGCTATTCACAATTGCGGCTGCAATAACAGTGGGATATCTCTATGGAGGTAAGTCTTGGTGTAATTTCTTTTGCCCCATGGCTCCTGTACAGAAATTTTATGGAGAACCAAAAGGACTACTCACGAGTCAGGCTCATACAAGCCAGCAAAAAATTACTCAATCTACTTGCAGAGAAGTGGATTCAACTGGTAAAGAAAAGAATGCCTGTGTGGGTTGTCAAGTACCATGCATCGATATCGATTCCGAGCGCTCATATTGGGATGGCATTGACCAAAAAGACCGTCAACATCTTTACTACGGTTACTTTGGATTAGTTGTAGGATATTTTATTTACTACTACTTATATGCTGGCAATTGGGAATATTACTTGTCAGGGATGTGGAGTCGGCAAGCTAATTTAATTGAGACACTTTTTGATCCTGGTTTCTACATCTTTAACACTGCAATACCAATTCCAAAATTAGTTGCTGTCCCTTTAACTCTTGGCACTTTTACAGTACTCGGCTTACTAATTGGCAAACGCATTGAAAAAATCGTTAAATATCGGTGGGGTAATCAGTTATCAGAGCAAGAAATCAAACACCGCATTTACACGTTATGTACATTCTTAATTTTTAATTTCTTTTTTATTTTTGCTGCACAATCTTGGTTAAGGTTATTACCGACGCAGGTACAATATATCTGGGAAGCAATTTTAATGATTACAAGCACCATTTGGCTATATCAAACCTGGCAACGAAAGCCTTCTCGTTACTCTCGAGAAAAAATAGCTAATCGACTTCGCAAACAACTTGCCAACTTAGATTTAGACATTTCTAATTTTATTGGGGATAAATCTTTAGACCAATTAAATGTTGATGAAACCTATGTTTTAGCAAAAACATTACCAAAATTTACTCACAATCAAAAGTATCAAGCTTACAAAAATATTCTTGAACAAACCTTAAAAGAAGATAAAATTTATAAAACAAATAGCTTGACAATATTGAATCGAACGCGAGATGCTTTAAATCTTAGCGATGATGAACACTACATGATTTTGTCAGAGTTAGGGGAATATAATCCTGAGTCTATTAATCTGGAATACCATCATAATTGACATTCAGGAGGTTAATGAAAATGACTATCTCGTAGGAAAATTCCCCTTGCTGTACTAATCCCTCATTGAGTAACGGTTCCCGACTTTGAAAAGTTCCTCGCTCAATAAACCAGTTGCTGCGCGATCGCGCTTGAGCAAATCACTCTGGCTAAAGGATGATCCGGAATCGAGCGAAGATCACTAAGCATGAAAAAGGCAAACACTAATAAACTACCACTGGTTAATTCATGCCATAAAATGTCGATTTCAAAGCCCAGAGTAAACGCACCTAATTTTTAAAAGGCAGACGGAGTAAGAGGTTTAGCGATCATAGTTCATTTGTACTGAAACTCTAAAAACCTTAACGAATCAGGGTTCTCACATTTTAATCCTCATCAAAAGGTCGTTCACCTTCATAATTGGCTAAAAATCCTTCTCTTAATTTATTATTAAGAGGACATTTTGCTTTTACTTCAGTATGCCCGTCAATCTTTTCTATTATTTCAATCTTGTCCCCCTCGTCCAGCTGACAAATAATCTTATCATGATCCTCATCCTCGTCATATGGAACTTTACGTAGGTGCATATTATCTCGTGTTAACTGTGCGTTTGGCTCAAATGCATCATCAGGCTTTGGATATACAGAAATACCAAATACTTTCACATAGTTTCCGGGTTTTGTATTTACATGAGAAATCATTACTATGCTAAAAAGAAAACAAATAAATAAAATCAAATAAAAAGGATTTCTTAATAAATCCCAAGGAGTTGATCCAGTTATTTTTTGATTATTTGGTTCATTGTTTTTATTATTCATGATTATTCATAAATGACAATAATGATAAATACTATAATAAACTGACTAGAAGTCTTAGAAATACAGAAGTCTAGATACTTAATCCTTATATCTAAAGAAGAGTGACCAATAAGTTAATTTGATACAGTAATTAGCTTACCATTCTGTGTCAATGGCAATGGTTTTAACAGAGCCTAACGAGATTTTAGTAGAACACTTTCTGAAATTACTTCCAATCCTCTCAATTCAAGCAATTAAAGGGGAAAGCGACATTGAAATGGGAAAGATGGTATATCAACGTAAAAGCCCCATTTGAGTTAGAGTTAGATGCAATTACACTAGGGGGATTGTTTAAATTCCGATAAATGACTTCATCAAATATTGCTTATGAAGTAGTTTCTCACATTTGACTGCTAATTGCTATATCCCGCTTTTGTCACTTTCCGCAAACGGGGTGCTGTAAGGCTTATGAACACTGGATTCTTCAATTTGACTAACAGAAAATATTTTATACTAAGAATTATGAGCGCGATCGCGCAGTTAGAAAAGGGCTCAAAAAACTGAATTGACTTTTCTGTTCGGAGACTGACAAAAGCGGGATATTAAAGACTTACATTAATCCGTTCTCCACTATTGACGTTAAACCAATGGAGAGATTGGGGAGGTAGGGCTAATTTGACTACTTCTCCTTCCCAAGTTTGTTCTGGGGGAATTAATGCCCGTAACGCTTTGTCAGAACCACTTACCTGCACCATTAATAATTTTTCTTTGCCTAAATCTTCT
>JAHEOB010000369.1 GCA_018610095.1 Halothece sp. MAG | reverse complement strand
TCCACGGCAACATTGGTTTGGGCTTCTTCGGTGGAAGCTCCCAAGTGAGGCGTTAAGACCAAATTTGATCCCACTTCTCGTAATCGGGATTCCCCTAAGGGTTCTTCAGCAAACACATCAAGGGCTGCACCAGCGATCGTGCCATTGGCAACCCCCTCAGCAAGGGCATCTTCATCAATGACGCCGCCCCGAGAACAATTAATAATACGAGCATTGGATTTCATTTTTGCCAACGTCTCGCTATTAATTAAATTCTCGGTTTCAGGGGTGCGGGGAATGTGTAAAGTAATATAATCCGCTTCGGTGAAAATAATATCTAAATCCACTAAGCGACAGCCTAATTTTTCGGCGCGTTTGGCGGAAATAAAGGGATCATAAGCTAATAATTTCATACCCATGGATCGGGCGACTTGGGCAACATGAGACCCAATTTTTCCTAAACCGACGATGCCAAGGGTTTTCTTGTAAACCTCAGAACCAATAAATTTCTTCCGTTCCCATTTGTTTTCCTTAACCGATTGATTGGCTTCGGGAATATGGCGCGAAAGGGAAAGCATCATTGCCAAGGTATGTTCTGCGGCAGCAACGGTATTCCCTTCAGGAGAGTTGACGACGACAATCCCTCGACGGCTTGCAGCCGAGACATCAATGTTGTCAACACCAACCCCAGCGCGACCAATAATTTTCAGTTTATCGCCTGCATTAATAATTTCTTCAGTTACTTTCGTTCCGGAACGAACCATCAGCGCTTCATAGTCAGGGATGGTTTTGACGATGTCTTCTTGAGAGAGGTTCGTTTGAACATCAACTTGCGCCACTTGCGACAGGATATCAATTCCTGCTTGATCGACTGAATCGGAAACTAAAACTTTTGTCATGAGTTATTTGTTTGAAATCAACAATAGTTTAAAGAGGAAGCCCTCTGTTTATGAGTTTAAGCTATGATAGGTGCTTTGCTTGATAATTACCTATTACAATCACCCGTTGTATCTTTTCATAATTTGGAACATTCTGGGAGGGGGCTGCTGGTGCAATGCGATAAAATGAAATATCTAATGGTGCAAGGTATCGGGTTTATGGGTTATGACATATTTAATTGCTGTCCTCCCCAATCGCATCCAAGCTGAAGATGCTTATACCACCCTTTTAAAGGAAGGGATTAATGAGCAACAAGTGGAAATGTTGGGGCAAGGTTTTAAAACGGCTGATGAGTTTGGATTGATTAATCCCAATCGTCAAGCTCGACAACAGATTATGCGCATGTCACTGTGGTTATTTCCCTTTGGATTTGCGGCAGGTTATTTGTTTAATGTTTTAACAGAAATTTATATTATCGATTGGCTCGGCGCCTTTGGCAATCATGTTCTGGGGGGAATGTTAGGCGCGATCGCGGCTTTGATGGGAGCCTTTTTTGTTGGCGGTGGCATTGGTGTTGCCGTTGGTAGTGGTGATGCCCTTCCTTATCGGAATCGTCTCAATGAGGGAAAATATCTGATTGTGGTCAAAGGTTCAGAAGCGATTAAGGAACAAGCCACTCGCATTCTACGGCAATTTAATCCTGAAAGTCTCCAAGGGTATCAAGAACAAGGTTAAGTAGCAAGCACTTTATGTTGCCGAAAGATGACATCTTAAAAGGGGTTGAAAATCGTGACGAGATGAAACGACTCATTGATATAGGAGAACAAGCCATTAAAACTTGGGAAGTGGTTTGTACCGATTTTCTCTCTCCCCCTGTCACCGTAGAAGCCCAACAACGGTTTTCTCCCTTGACCGATATTCATTTTATGGTGTGGGGAGGATATCCGCAAGCAGAACGCACCCGTATCGCGATCGCGCGGAGTGAGTTACCGTTAGATGTGTCGCAAGTCCCCATTGCAGCCATTGATGTGGCGGGGAATTTCCTATTTGATCCTGCCACCCATCGGGACTTTTTAGGAGCGATTTTAGGCACCGGAGTGGTGCGAGATAAAGTGGGAGATGTGATTGTCTTAGGAGAGCGAGGGGCACATATTTTAGTGGTTCCTGAACTGGTGCCTTATCTGGAAGCCAATTTAACTCAAGTGCGATCGGTTTCCGTCAAAACCCGTGAAATTGAGTTAGAACAATTAAAAGTTCGTCCGCCCAAAACCAAAGAAATGACGACAGTGGAAGCCTCCCTGCGGTTAGATGCGGTTGCCTCTGCTGCCTTTGGAATGTCTCGTAGTAAAATGGCAAGCGCGATCGAGCAAGGCAATGTTCGCGTCAACTGGAAAACGGTTACTCAAGCCAGTCACCCTCTTGAAACAGGAGATTTAATTGCCGTTCAAGGAAAAGGACGAGCCGAAGTAGGAGAGGTTTCAATCACCAAAAAACAACGGTATCGTATTCAACTCACTCGTTATATTTAGAAGATGTGGGATTAACGCCCCAATTAGAAGTGCCAGCATTGAACCTCTCCCATCAATTCAAATAGAATCTGATGGGAGATTCTCGCGTCATCAGGTAGTTCTAGACAAGACCTCAGCCTCATCCCCGAAACCATTGCCCTCAGCGAGCTTTCTTCCCCTCGTTCCGAGGGTACTTTCTCCTCGTTTTTTAACTACCATGGCCGCCGCAATGTCTCTGTCCTGCTCATATCCACACTCACAGCATTGATGTAGTCTTTGGGATAGTTTTTTCTTACCACAGTTAACACCACATTCGGGACAAATCTGACTCGTCCCATTGGCATTTACCTTAGCAAAATAAACATCTCGCTTCCAACAGACATAAGACAAGATATTAACAAATGTTCCCCAAGCCGCATCTAGACAGGCTTTTCTTAGTGCAGACCGTCCTAATGCTTTGAGGTTTAAGTCTTCAACAAATATCATCCCTGCTTGGTCACAAAGATGATGAGCCGTTTTGTAGAAGAAATCTTTACGACAGTTAGTTATCTTTTCATAGACTCTAGCAAGACGGCGGCTGATCTCTCTCCAGCGACGAGAACCTTTTTTCTTATTCTTAAGTTTTCGTTGCAGCAATTTCAGCTTGCCTTGGTACTTGTTTAAGAACTTATGACCTTTAATCAGTTCTCCCTCGCTGGTTGCTAAAAACTTA
>JAHEOB010000368.1 GCA_018610095.1 Halothece sp. MAG | reverse complement strand
CCATCCAGACTGTACATCTGGAACTCTAAAAGAATAACGCGAAGTATCACGGCTTTAGCCTGATACGAAGCCACCTTTTAGAATCCACGAGGTTTAACCCGTGGAGAAGTCAAATTATATGAAACTTTTTTGTATACTAGAGCGAAACGGGCTTTCTGACAGTAGTGAAAGGTGAAAAAAGCATATCGCTTTTTTGGTTTGATTCTCAACAGTTGAGACTTCCTGATGGTAGGATAATTACAATTTCCGCCTTTAGACCCTGATTGTAATTTATTTGGATGACTGCCTTATGATTGCTGAACCCCAGTTCAGAAGAGCCACCCCTTCTGTAAAATCAACTGCTACCCAAATTCGACCCCAACCGCGGCAACGTTCTCAACCCTCTCGAAAGGCTTATCCTTTTTGGCTTCGTGTTTTATTGGGACTTCAATCTAGCTGTTTTCTGTTAGCCTTGGGAGGACTTGGTTTGACGTTAGTTACCTATGCCTTGACCTTTTATACCCAACAACAGTGGAATCAACAGTATAACCAGCTACAGGAATTGCAACAACAGGAACGTCACCTCAATATACTCAATGAATCCCTTAAAGAAGAGATGGTTTCCGATTCCACCATGATTGATGGAACCTTAGTTCCCTTAACCCCAGACAAGACCATTTATCTTGAACCAGCTCCGATTGAAGACTCGAAAAATCATTCTCCTGAGGAAAAAACGCCACAACAATCACCTGAAAGGGATTATCCACTCGCTTATTAACAATGAGATTATCCAACGTTAGTCAGGAGCGGAAACGACTGTTTTTTATTTGGGTGATTCTATTCGTTGTCTGTATAGGGTTAGGGGGAAGAATTTATTATCTGCAAATGGTAAAAGCAGAGTTTTTACAACAAAAAGCCCAACAGCAACAGCAAGTTTCCCTAACGCCTTATATACCCCGACGTTCCATTATTGATCGTCATGATAATGTTTTAGCGACTGATCGCATGGTTTATGATCTTTATGTCCATCCCAGGTTCTTTAGTGACGAAGATAGTGACGAAGATCCTAAAGAGGAAATTGCTAAGGATTTAGCGAAGATTTTAGATGATTACACCCAAGCGGAATTATTAGATCGCTTTGAGACACGCAGTAGTGGGATTAAGCTGGCTGATGGGTTAAGGGAACAAGTGGCTACCAACATTGAAAAACTTCATTACAATGGCGTTGACTTAATTCAAAAATATGCTCGTTACTACCCTTATAAAGACCTTGCAGGCAATGTTATAGGCTATGTTCAAAAAGATAATCATCAAGGGCAAACTGGGGTAGAATTGACCCAACAAAACCACTTACAACGTTCAGTGAAAGGCAATTTACAGGTACAAATCACCAGTGAAGGGGAGATTCTTCCCAAGTCGGTACCAAAAAACGCAGTGACGTTTGATGAAAGAAAACTCCAACTCACCCTTGATTTAAAGTTACAACGCTACGCCCAAAATGCGCTTCGGAAAACGATTCGGCAAAATAACGCTAAGCGGGGAACGTTGTTAGTGATGAATCCCCATACGGGAGAATTATTATCGTTAGTATCAGAGCCCAACTATGATCCTAATCACTATTTTAATTATGATTTAAAATCGTTGCGTAATTGGGCGGTAACAGATTTGTATGAACCAGGGTCAACCTTTAAACCCATTAATGTCGCGATCGCGCTGGAGGCAGGGGTCATTAATCCCAATACCCAAATTTATGATGGAGGACGGATCAAAATTGGGGGCTGGACAATTCGCAATCATGATTATTTTAGTGAGGGGGCACACGGTATGCTTGAGATTCCAGAAATTTTACAGCTCTCCAGTAACATTGGCATGATCAAAGTCATGCAGCGTATGACTCCTGAATCTTATTACAAGCGACTGCAAGAACTCGAAATTGATGAACCTGTTGGGATTGAGTTAACGGGAGAAACCTCAGGTCAGTTCAAATCAAAATTTCAGTTTACGAACTATGAAATTGAACCTGCCACTGCTTCCTTTGGTCAAGGATTTTCCTTAACCCCCATTAAATTAGCACAATTACACAGCGCGATCGCCAATGGCGGAAAATTAGTGACCCCGCATGTGGTGCGAGGATTGGTGGATCAAGAGGGAGAACTGCAACCGTTGCAAAATCATGAATCCAAGGACGTATTTTCTTCCCAGACCACTCAACAAGTATTACAAATGATGGAAACGGTCGTCAGTGAAGGAACAGCAGAAACGGCTGATATTGCTGGTTATGAGTTAGCGGGGAAAACGGGAACCTCTCAAAAAGCAAGTGTCGGTGGGTATTCTTTTGATAATGTCATTACCAGTTTCGTGGGAATTTTCCCCGTCGATAACCCCCGTTATGTCGTATTGGCGGTTGTGGATAATCCCAAGATAGAAATGGCTTATGGTTCCACCGTTGCTGCCCCGTTAGTGAAAGATGTGATTGAAGAATTAATTACCATGAAAGGAATTCCGCCCACTCATCCAGAAGAATTAGTTTCCAAGGAGTCGCAATAAAGGAGGGATCAGTGGTGGCGTCTTTGAAGAAAGCGTGTGCCACACTGAAATTGAAGTATTCTCGCTAAAACTAATGACCAACCGTCTCGCACAAGCAAACAGTCTCTATCTTCGTAAACACGCAGAAAATCCCATTGATTGGTGGTATTGGTGTCCTGAAGCCCTAGAAAAAGCTAAAGCAGAAGATAAACCCATTTTTTTATCTGTGGGTTATTCCAGTTGTCACTGGTGTACCGTTATGGAAGGGGAAGCCTTCTCTGATAGCGCGATCGCGCAGTATATGAATGACAATTTCCTCCCCATTAAAGTGGATCGGGAGGAACGTCCGGACCTCGATAGCATTTATATGCAGGCGTTACAGATGATGACGGGGCAAGGCGGTTGGCCCCTCAATATTTTTCTCACCCCTGATGATCGCGTTCCTTTTTATGGTGGCACTTATTTTCCGCTGGAACCGAAATTTGGTCGCCCCGGTTTTCTAGAAGTACTGAAAGCAGTTCGACGATTTTACGATCAAGAAAAAGAAAAACTCAATTCCTTTAAAGGGGAAGTGATGCGGTTATTAGAACGTTCTGCTAGTTTGCCAGAATCGGATACCGCATTGAAGAAAGACTTGTTATTGCAAGGTGTGGAAACTGGGGTTGGCATTACCAGTTATCGTGGTAATCCCCCAAGTTTTCCCATGATTCCCTATGCCGAATTAGCCTTACGGGGAACGCGATTTAATTACGATTCTCAATATAATGCCCATGAAGTGGCAACCCAACGAGGGGTTGATTTAGCCCTTGGGGGAATTTATGACCATGTCGGTGGGGGATTTCACCGTTATACCGTTGATGGGACCTGGACGGTACCCCATTTTGAAAAAATGCTCTATGATAACGGGCAGATTGTGGAATATCTCGCTAATTTATGGAGTGCTGGGGTTCAAGAACCCGCTTTTAAACGCGCGATCGCGCAAACGGTACAATGGCTACAACGAGAAATGACCGCCCCAGAGGGCTATTTTTACGCTTCCCAAGATGCCGATAGCTTTACCAGTACCAATGCAGAAGAACCAGAAGAAGGGGCATTTTACATTTGGTCCTATCAAGAATTAGAACAACATCTCAGCAGTGAACAATTACAAGCCCTTCAATCCGAATTTACTGTAAGCCAAAAAGGAAATTTTGAAGGTAGTAATGTTTTACAACAAAAAGAACTGGGAACACTTTCTAAAACGGCTGAAACGGCTTTAGAAAAGCTTTTTACAATCCGTTACGGTCAATCACCTTCTGAAATAACAACATTTCCACCAGCAGAAAATAACACCCAAGTTAAAGAAAAAACTTGGCAAGGGCGAATTCCGCCTGTCACTGATACGAAAATGATTACGGCTTGGAATAGTTTAATGATTTCAGGGTTGGCGAGAGCTTATGCCGTTTTTGGTAACCGCAATTATTGGGATTGTGCCGTTAAAGCCGCGAATTTTATTTGGGACAATCAATGGGTTAATGGACGCTTCTATCGCTTAAATTATAAAGGTAAAGCCACAGTTGCAGCGCAATCAGAAGATTATGCCTTATTT